>QGUH01000736.1 GCA_003242355.1 Pseudomonadota bacterium | reverse complement strand
TTCTTTTACAAGCAAAAAACGGCAACCGAGTTGGGGTCCCTCTCGTTGGCTCCGAAACATCCGTCAGTGCCTCGCCGAGATCCACGGCTCCTTCGGCTTCCCCGTGATGGTGAAGGCGCGGCGCTCGGGCTCGGGTGTCGTTGCCAGCCAGGCGTCGAACCCGATCGAGCTCGCGGCAGCGCTCGAGCGCGTGTTCGAGCGGGACGACGCGGCCGTGGTCGAGCGGTTCATCCGCGGGCGTGAGCTCCGCGTCGGCATTTTGGCGGGGCGCGTGCTGGGCGTGCTCGAGCTCGCACCGGTCGGAAGCGCCGCTGCCGAGAGCCGTGCGATGGCGCCGGCGCGGCTCGGTGCCGCGCGGCAAGCGGGCATTTTGAACCTGGCCGAGCGCGCGGCGAGCGCGCTCGATACCGACGGGGCGGTGTGCGTCGATCTGATCGTGACCGAGGGCCAGAACGAGTACGTGCTGGCCGTCGATGCGCTGCCGCGGCTCACGCCGGGGCAACCGCTCTCGCAGCTCGCCGAGGCGGCAGGCTACGACTTTCCCTCGATGTGCGAGGCCATCTTGTCCCGCGCGCAGGTGCCGCGGCGGGCGGCGGCCGCGATGCGCGCCACCGTGGTGCCGTTCCCCGCGCGCACGACCGATGCGGAGCTCGCTCGCGAAGCGACGCCCGCGCTCGCCCGCGCGTTCACGGCCTGAGCAGCCGCACGTCGTTGCGCATCTCACGGTCGAGCGACGATCGGTCACGAAGTGCCGTGCGCCGATCGTCGCGCATTCACGGCGTGAGCGACCGCGCGATCGCTCGTGAAGCGTACTTCGTGCTTCGCACGTCTACGGCGTGAGCAACCGCGCGATCGCAGCCTCGTCACGGAAGCGACGGATCTGCGCGACGAGCCGATCGCGCGTGGCCCAGGGCAGAACGTTGCCGCGGGGCGTTCGGTACTCGAGGTAGAGGTTCTCGTCGGTCGCGATCAGCGCCTCACGGGGCACGCCCGCCTCGCGCGCGGACTCGGCGAGGAAGGCGTCGAGCCCGGCGTCGAGCGCGAGCACGTCCTCGATCAGCGACTCGAGCGGGCGTCCGCCGGGCAGCGTCCGCTGGATCTCCGGGCGCGCGCCGAGGCTTTCGAGGCGCGCTCGGGACGCGGCGAGCGGTTTCCTCGACGCGACGAGGATGCCCTGCCCGCCTCCGTAGAACAGCGCGACGTGGGGGAAACCCTCGCGCAGCGTGTTGACCACCGTGGCGAAGTCGCGCCGGTAGACGTGATGCAGCTGCATCCATTGCTGGAAGATCCCATCCGGAGCGAGGCGCGCCCGCACGAGATCGTAGAACTCGCGCGTGTACAAGCTCGAGGCGCCCGCGAACCAGATGCTCGACAGCTCCATGCTGATGAGGTCGTATTGGCGATCCTCGACGAGCAGGAAGTTGCGCCCATCCGCGATGTGGAGCAGAACGCGCGGATCGTGGAGCACGCCGCCGTTGGCGCTTCGGAAGTAGCGATCGGCGGCTTCGACGATGGCCGGGGAGATTTCGGCGACGTCGAGGTGCTTCCAGGGATAGGCCGCGAGCGTGCCCAACGTCGTGCCCGTTCCGAGCCCGATCACGAGCGCGCGATCGAAGCGGCTCACGAACAGCGACGGGTAGTGAGCGAAGAAGCGCTGGGCGTCCATCTCCCAGCCGGTGTTCCCCTGGAACTTGCCGTTCGTGTACAGCGTGAGCACTCCGTTCGATCGGGTCACGCTGGTGACACCGCCCTCGCTGTCTTCGCGAATGCTGAGCAGCTCGTGTCGCTGCTCGTGGCCCTCGAAGTACACGTTGCTGCCGCTCGTGAGCTCGACCAGATCCCACCGCGGCATCGCGATGGCGAGCACGATGGCCGCGAACACGCCTCCGAGCGTCGTGGCGCGCAAGCGCGCCGCGGCCCACGGCAACCCGAGCAGGCTGCACGCGGCGAACCCCAGGCTGATCGCGATGAGCGCCCCTTGCGAGCCGAGCGCCGGCAGGATCAGGTAGCCCATGGCGAGCGCACCCGTGACGGCACCGACGGTGTTCACGGCCGTCAGGCGCCCGACCCAGGACCCGAGCTGGGCGTAGTGCGCCACGCGCTTGAGCAGCAGCGGGAACGTGAGGCCCATGAGCGCCGTGGGCACGGCCAGCATGCCGAAGGCGACGCCAGCGCGGACCGCTTCGCGCCCGGCGAAGCTCGTCACCGCGTCTCCCAAGGATGCGAAGAGACGGGGCACGTCGTCCCAGAGCGGGATCGTCCAGAGGCCCGCCACGGCCGCCGCCGTCGTGCCGAGCGGCAACGCGGCCTCCGAGAAGCGCCGGCGCAGCGGCTGCGCAAGGCGTGCGCCCACGGCCAGCCACGTCAAAAACGCGGCGAGGATCAGCCCGAACGCGTAGGCGCTGTTGCCGATCACGAGCGCGAGCAGGTGCGTCGAGACGACTTCGGCCGCGAACACCAGAAAGCCCGAGGCGTAGGCGAGCGCGAGCAAGAGCACGCGGTCGCGCCGCGAGGGGAAGATCAGGCTGCGGGGGGGAACCGACGCGCGCGCCTCGGCGATGGGCTCGATCCCGCTCGCGGGCGCGGCGCGCTCTTCGCGGGGCGCCCGCGCGAGCCAGAGCGCGATGGCTCCCGTGAGCGCGCTCGCCGCGGCGGCGGCCATCAACGTGCCGTCGAGCCCGAGCTCCGGGATCACGAAGTAGGCGCCGACGAGCGCGCCGACGGCGCCGCCCAGCGTGTTGGCCGCGTACAGCGCGGCGACGCGGCGCTCACGCGTTTCGGCGTGACCGAGCGCGTCTCCCTCGATTCCGCGCGACAGGAGCGGCAGCGTCGCGCCCATGGCCGCCGTGGGCACGACCACGATGCAGAGCGAGAGTAGCCAGCGCACGGCGCTCAGCACCGCGAGCGAATCGGGCAAGGCGCGCGCGAGGCTCGAGTAGAGCGGCGTGAGCGCGCGGAAGGCGAGGGGCGAGAGCGCCACCGTCGCTGCCACCACGAGCTCGAGCACGGCGAAGGCGGCGAGCGGGCGCGGGACCCGCGCCGCGAAGCGCCCCGCGAGCGCCCCCCCGAGGGCGAGCCCCGTACA
>QGUH01000021.1 GCA_003242355.1 Pseudomonadota bacterium | reverse complement strand
GGGGGGGCCCCCGCGTGGGCGAACGGGCCGCCCCGGCACACTCCCGGACGGGGAGCGAGCATCGGGATGGGGAGCGAACGCGCCCCGCCGCCGATGAGCAGCACGGCGATCTCGGAACGATCGCACGAGTACGTCACGGCGGTGAACCGTTCGCCCGAGGGCGTCATGACGTCGAGCGGCCAGGGACCGAGCTCGGGCGGCACCGGCTCCTCCCGCAGGTCGGGACCGACCCGCACCAGGCCGCCCGCGGTTTGAACGAGCAGCGTCCCGTCGGGAAGGAACGAGAGCGGGCTGTAACGAGGACGTGGCGCCGGGCGGGGCAGGGCGTTCACGCCGACCCGCGTCACGGGAACGGTCCGGAGCTTTTGACCCAGGCGCTCGCGGAGCGTTTTTCGCCGCGCCGGGCTCAACGCGCCGAAGTACCAGCCGTCGCGCACGAGCGCGCCGAGGGCGCTCGAGACGTCCCCTTGGGCGAGCCGCGCGGTCACGTCGATGGCATTGGCGCGATCGACGATGTCGGCGCCGAGCTCGCAGCGCAGCGGAGCGCCGTCCCAGTCGAAAACGCGCGGCGTGCCGCCTTCGGCGCAGGCGCTCGCGAGCGTGCGGCGCAACCCCTGCACGGTGGCGAGCGCCGCGGCAGCGGTCTTCGCCTTCTCCGCGCGCGCGAGCTCGCGATCGAGCGCGGCCCGCAGAGCGCGGCGCGGGCGCTCCGGATCGCGCGAAGCGCCGAGGGCGCGATCGAACCAGAGAAAGTCGACCGACGCGAGCGGCGCCGCATTCTCCACGCCCACGCCGATGGTGAGCGCGAAGTCGTCGCGTCCGTCCTGATCGGCGTCTCGCGACGAAAGCTCGACCGAGAGCGTCTCCCCGGGCGCTGCATCGGCCGCGCGGATCCCGAAGAGCGGCGAGCGCGTGCTCCGCGGATCGACGACGGCGAGCGCCCGCGTCGGGGCGCGAGCGATGAGCGGCGTCTTGCACGTGCTCTTGACCGTGACGACGATCGTCCGTTCGCTGCTCTGCACGAGCGTCGTCGCGTGGCTGCACTCGGGCCCGCTCGGCAAGAACGTGGGCCACCCGAAGACGCGGCGCGCCTCGCTCTCCGGCGCGTAGAAGTAGAGCTCTCCCGGAGGCGTGTCCCCAGGCGCGCCGGGAGCCGGCAGCGTCCAGGCCACGATCTCGGTGCGGCCGTCGCCGTCCGTGTCGGTGGTGAGCGCTTGCTCGAACACGCGTCCGCGCGGGCTCTCGATCTCCACCTCGCCCACGGTCAGCCGCGTCGCGTTCGGCGGCGCGAGAAAGGCCTGTTTGACGGCCGGGGGCTCTTCGGCAGAAGCGGCAGCGGAAGGCGCCACGCTCGCGCTGGGGCTGGCGCTCACCGTGGGCAGCGCGGAAGCGACCCCGAAGGGCGTGTACGGCTTTTCGGAGCGACAGCCTTCGCAGCCCACCACGCCCGCGGACACGACGGCGAGCGCGCTGGCGGCGAGGGTTCGAGAACGAAGGAAGAAGGGGCGGATCAAAGGCCTCGGTACACGGGCGGCCGCTTCTCGAGAAACGCGGTGAGCCCTTCGCGCGCATCGGCCGTGGCGAACAGCTCTGCGAACCCGCGCGCCTCGAAATCGGCGAGGAGGTCGAGCGCCGGCTCCCCCGCGCGGAGCAGCGTTCGCTTGAACGCCGCGAGCGCGAGCGGCGCCTTGCTCGCGATCGTGCGCGCGATCTCCTGGGTGCGTTGGGCGAGCTCGGCCGCCGGGAAGACGTAGTCCGCGAGACCGATTTCGAGAGCGCGCGCGGCATTCACGACTTCACCCGTGTAAATGAGCCGGCGCGCCTGGCCCACGCCGACTCGCCGAGGAAGGCGGAAGGTTCCGCCGAAGCCGCACATGAGCCCCCGGTCGGCCTCGGGTTGGGCGAACCGTGCGGTGTCCGCGGCGACGATGAGGTCGCAGGCGAGGGCGAGCTCGTTGCCACCCCCGAAGCAGACGCCGTTGACCGCGGCGATCACCACGAAGCTCGCTTCCTCGAGCGCGCGTGCGAGTCGGTGGCCCGCCTCACTGAAGCGAAGGGCGGCCTCTGGTCCCATCCCTTGCATCTCCGCGAGATCGGCGCCGGCCGCAAAGGCGCGATCCCCGGCCCCGGTGATGACGACCACGGACGGCCGCGCCGTGCCGCGCGCTTCGAGCTCGGCGACGCGCGACGAGAGCTCGCGAATCACGGCGGCGTTCAGCGCGTTCAGCTTGTCCGGCCGGTTGATGGTCAGCGTCGCGATCCCCGCCTCTTCGCGGAGCAACGTCACCTCGGTGCTCACGACCCGACCTCGTTCGGCCCGATTTTCTTGCCGCTTCCGTCGTACACGTAGAAGCCTCGCCCGGTTTTGCGTCCGAGGAACCCGGCGGCCACGTAGTTCCGGAGCAGGGGCGCCGGCCGGTATTTGTCCTCACCCAGGTCGCGCTGGAGGATCTCGGCGATGGCGAGCACGGTGTCGAGCCCGATCAGATCCGCGAGCTCGAGGGGCCCGAGCGGGTGATTGAGTCCGAGCCGCGCGCCCTGGTCGATGTCTTCGACGGTCCCGATGCGCTCTTGGAGGGCGAAGCACGCTTCGTTCACCAGGGGGAGGAGCACGCGGTTCACGAGGAAGCCGGGCCGATCCTCGCTCACGATGGTGACCTTGCCGAGCCGCTCGGCCAGGCCGCGACCGAGCTCGAGCGTCGCTGCGCTCGTCGCCAGGCCCCGCACGAGCTCGACGAGCTGCATCAGCGGCACGGGATTCATGAAATGCATGCCGAAGACGCGCTCGGGTCGGCGCGTCGCCGCCGCAAGCCGCGTGATCGAGATGCTCGACGTGTTGGAGGCGAGCAGCGCCTGCTCGGGAGCGAGCCGGTCTGCGCGTGCGAACAGGTCGAGCTTCAGCTCGAGGTTTTCGGAGACGGCCTCGATCACGACGTCGGCTCCGCGCAGGGCGTCGTCGATCGTGCGGGGCTCGATGCGACCGAGCAGGGCGTCGCGGGCTCCTGCATCGAGCTTTCCCTTCTGGACGAGGCGGTCGAGCGTGCCGCCGAGCTTGTCGCGGGCGGCGGTCGCGCGCTCGACGCTCACGTCGGCGAGCAAGACGGTGATCCCCTGCGCGGCCGCGACTTGCGCGATCCCGGAGCCCATTTGGCCTGCGCCGAGCACGGCCAGCGATCGGACGCTTGCGGCTTGCATGCGGCGATTTTCGTACCGTTCGCGCCGCTGATTGGCAAGGATGCGTCCCCGGGTCTTGCCCGGACGCGCCTCCGAGGGCGAAAGTGACGAGGCGCATGGTTGGAATCGCCCTCCTCCTCGCGGGCGTGCTCGCGCTCGCCGCCACCGGTTGTGATCGGTCGAGCGCGGGGCCGTTGTCGCAAGCGGTGCTCCTCGCCGACAAAGGGAGGAGCGCCGAAGCGTTGCGGTTGATCGAGCAGCACCTCACGGAGAACCCGAGCGCGGTGGCGGAGCGGCGTTTGGCAGTGCGCCTCGCGGGGGCGGTGGGGGATCTCGGCCGAGCGCGGATGCACGCGACGGAGCTCGAACGGCGCCTCGGGCCCACGAGCCCAATCCCGCTCCTCGAGCTCGGGCACGCGTTCGAGCTCGCGCATCGCTACGACGAAGCACTGCTTGCGTACGATCGCGCCGCTCTCGTCGCGCCAGAGGATGCTGCTGGCCCGCGAACCGGAGGATTCCGGGCGGCCGCCTGGGGAGAGCTCGAGCTTGCGGAGCCTCGGCTGTCGGAGGCTGTGCGCCGCAACCCGAACGATGCACGTGCCTGGCACGCGCTGGGTGTGGTGCGTGCGCGCCTCGGCCGGCTGGATGCAGCCGAAGCTGCCTACACGAGCGGGCTCGCCGCGGATCCCGACGACGTGGACAACCGCGTCGGCCTCGCGACCGTCTCGTTGCTGCGAGACGATCCGGCCGGTGTCCTCCGCGAGTACGACGCTTTGCTCGCCCGACACCCGGAGGTGGTGGACGCCCATCTGGGCCGCTCGTGGGCCCTGATCCGGCTCGCTCGCTACACCGAAGCCGAGGAAGCGCTTCGTCGCGCCGAGTCACTCGGTGCCGATCACGAAGTCGTCACCCGTCAGCGCGAATGGCTTCGCCGCTCGACTTCGATGGGCACACACGAAACAACGAGGTCGGCAGGGGTGGGGCCTCGCCACCCAACGAGACCGCCGAAATCCACGACAAGCCCATGAAAATCCGCGGCTTACCGGGCTTGTAACGCTCAAGCACGCGGCGTAACCTCCCCCTTCCGTGTGCACGGGCACGCGGCGCTTCAGCACGTGGACGGACCGTTCGTTCGACGGGTGAGAGGAATGGATTCCCAAGAGATCCGCAGGGCGCTTGGAAAACTTCAGGTCGATCCGGATACCGAACTTTCCTGGTCGACGCTCAACGCGGAGATAACGAAAAACGGGGGGGATCTTTCGAAAGAAGAGCTCGTCCGTTTGCTCGATGCCGCCCGCGAAGAACACGCCCGGCGCGGAGAATGGCACGCCGTCGCACGATTGCTCGAGCTCGCGGTGCGCGCTGCGGAAGGCACGCCGCGCGAGGCGGAGCTCGTCGCCGCGCAGGCGCGCGTTCTCGCCGAAGAGCTCTACGACGACGAAGGCGCGGCCATTTGCTACCTGCGCCTTCTCGAGCTGCGCCCGAACGATCCCGGCGCCACCGGCGCGATTCAGGAGAGCGAGGCGCGCCGCAAGCGTTATCCCGAGCTCGTCAAGAGTTATCTCGCCGAGGCCGAGGAAACCACCGACGACGTCTACAAGAGCTCGATGCTGATGCGCGCTTCCGAGATGGAAGTGCGCTACGCGGGGAGCGGCTTCGATGCCGAGAGTGCGATCGATCGCCTCGAGCAAGCCGTGCGTCTCGATCCCACGAACGTGCGCGCGAGCCGCTTGCTCGAGCACCTCTATCGACGCGCCGAGCGGTGGGACGAGCTCGCGCGCGTGCTCGAACGCCTCGCCGATCGCAGCGAGCAAACGCGCGAGCGCGTGGCGGCCGGCGCGCGTCTGGCGCGCGTTTACGCGCATCACCTGAACGACAAGGAGCGGGCGGCGCGCGCGTACGATCGCGTGTTGCGCGAAGATCCCGGATACACGGAGGCCACGGAGTTCCTCTCCGAGTTCTACGCGTCCGAGGAGCGCTGGTCGGAGCTCGTCGGGCTCTACGAACGGGAGCTCAAGTCCAAGGATCTGCACGATACCGAGCGCCTGGGCGACATGCTCCAGATCGCGATGCTCTACTGGAAGAAGCTCGAGCGTCCCGATCAAGCGGAGCCCTGGTTCGAGCGCATCCGCAAGGTGGATCCGACCAACGAGGGCATGCTCGCGTTTTACCGCGAGTACTGCGCGAGCCGTCAGGACGACACGCGCCTGATGGAGGTGCTGCAGAGCGCGCAGCGGGCGATGCGGGACGGCTCGCGCGAAAAAGCCAAGATCGCGCAGGAGATCGCGCGCCTCGCGGAAGGTCAAGCCAACGCGCAGAAGGCGATCGAGCAGTACAAGAACGTCCTCAGGCAGGATCCGAACGACGTCGAAGCGCGCGAGCGCTTGAAGACGCTCTACAAACAAACGCAGAGCTATAACGCGCTCGTCGATCTGTTGCGCGTCCAGCTCGAACGGACCCCGCTGGAAGACAAGGCGACGCGGCTCGAAATCCTCCGCGAGTTCGCCGCCGTCTACCGGCAGTATCAGAAGAACGACGCCGCGCTCCTCTCGGTGCTGGGGCAAATTCTGCAGCTCGAGGAGGGAGGGGAGAACATCGACGAGCTCCGCGAAATCGTCGGTTTGTACGAGCGGCTCGGCAGGCACCGCGACCTCATCACCCACCAGCTCAAGCTCGCCGAGGTCACTCCCGACCTCGAGGAGAAGAAGGAGCTCTTCCGCACCGCGGGTCGTCGTTGGCTCGAGCAGTTCTCGAACGTCCAGAATGCGACGGACGCGTACGAGAAGCTGCTCAAGGTCGCGCCAGGCGATCCCGAGGCGCGAAGGCGGCTCGACGAGCTCTACCGCAAGCGCCGCGCCTGGAGCTCGCTCTACGACCTGTACGCCTCGCAGCTCGACGAGGCGACGGGCGAGGAACGGCTGACCTTGCTGCGCGAGATGGCGATGCTCGCGCAGGATCGGTTGAACCGCCCGCGCGACGCGATCGAGCTCTACCGGAAGATCCTCGACGCCGATCCCGGGCGCATCGACGTGCTCGACGCGCTCGAGAAGCACGCCGAGCGCTCGAAGGACTGGGAGACGCTCGCCGACGCGCTCGAGCGCAGAGCCGTCGTCGTGACGGATCAGGCGGGCAAGCTCGCGGCGCTCCAGAAGCTCGGCGCGGTCTACTCCGAGCACCTGAACGACATGCAGTCTTCGGTGCGGAGCTGGCGCCGGGTGCTCGAGCTCTCTCCGGGGCACAGCCGCGCGCTGCGCGTGTTGCGCGAGGCGTACCTCGCGAGCGCGGACTACGATGGCCTCGAGCAGCTCTATGCCGCTCAGAACGACTGGGAGGGGCTCGCGGACGTGCTCAGCAACGCCGCCGACCGGGCGAAGGAGCCCGCGGCGCGCATCGAGCTTTCCTACCGCGCGGCGCGCGTTTTCGAAGAGCAGCTCGGACAGCCGGATCGCGCGTTCCGATCGTACGAGCGCATCCTGCAGGTCGACCCCAACGACGTGCGCGCGGCAAAGTCGCTGATTCCGCTCTACGAGAAGGACGAGAAGTGGTCGCGCTTGCCGGCGCTCTACGAGCTCTTGCTGGGCCACGCCACGGAGACCGGCGAGAAGATCTCGCTGCTCACGCGCCTGGTCGAAGTGACGGGCAAACGACTCGGCGATCGGCGCGCGGCGGCGACCTATGCGCGCCGCGCGTACGAGCTGGATCCGACCACGCCGGCGACGCTCGAGTTGTTCGAAGAGGCGTCGCGGGCGGCGGGCGCGTGGGAGGCATTCGTGGAAACGCTCTCGGCGCAGCTCGCCGAGGAGCCTTCTCTGCCGGCCGAGTCGGTGAGCCCGGCCGAGCCCGAACGCAAGAAGGGCAAGAGGCGCAAGCGCCAGGAAGCGCAATCGGCCGCTCCTCCTGCCGCGAAGGCTGCCGAAAGTCCCGAGCGGCGCGTGCTCGAGCTCAAGCTCGCGCGCGTCTATGCCGAAGAGCTCGCGCGGATCGACGACGCCGTCGCCGTCTACAAACGGCTGCTCGAGCGCGAGCCGGCGGACACGACCGTGGCCGCGGCGCTCGAAAGCATTCTGCGAACGGGCAATCGGCGCGACGATCTGCGGTGGCTGCTCGAGCTGCGCATCGAGACGGCGCCCGATGCGACCGAGCGACGCCGGCTGCTCGCCGAGTTCGCGACGCTCGAAGAGGCCGCGTTCGAGGCGCCCGATCGCGCCGTCGCGCTCTATCGGCGCATGCTCGAGCTCGACCCGGCAGACGAGCTGCCGCTCACCGCGCTGCCTCGCCTGTTGCTCGCGGCGGGTGACGTCGCGGGTGCGGTGGACATCATCGAGCTGCACCGCGAGCGGCTCGACGGCGAGCGGCGCGCGGAGCGCGAGGTCGAGCTCGCCGAGCTCTATCTCGATCGCCTGAATCAGCCCGAGCTCGCGCTCGAACGCGCGGAGTCGGCCATCCTCTCGGAGGCGTGCGCGGCGCGCGCCATGGCGGTGCTCGAAGCCCTCGTGCGTGTCGAGTCCGTGCGCGAACGGGCCGCGTCGGTGTTGGCCGAGCGCTACGCCGCGAGCGGCGACGCCAGGAAGGAAGTGCAGGCGCTCGAGGTGATGCTGTCCGAGGCGCGCGACCCCGACAAGCGGCGCGCGCTCATCGACAGGCTCGCCGACGCTCACGAGGTCAAGCTCTCGAGCTACGGGAGCGCGCTCGACGTCCTGTTGCGCGCCGTGCGCGAGTTCCCGACCGATCTTTCGCTGTGGGAGCGTGCGGACAACCTCTCGGCGAAGGCGGGACGGCCGACGGATCTGGCCGACGCGTACCGCGAGGTGCTGCGCGGCGAGCATCCGCGGGAGCTCGAGATCGAGCTCTCCGAACGCGCCGCCCACCTCTTCGAGGACAAGCTCGGCGATCCCATCGGCGCGACGCCGTACCTCGAGCGCGTGCTCGTTCTCGATCCGAGCAACGAAGCCGCGTTCCGAAGGCTCAAGGACATCCTCACCGCCGCCGAACGCTGGGGGGAGCTCGAGGCCCTCTACGACCGCGCTGCCGCCGCCACGACGGACGACGCGCGCCGCGTGGAGATGCTCGTCGAGGTCGCGCTCATCTGCGAAGAGATCATCGAGGACGTCCAGAAAGCCACGCGGTACTACGAGCGCATCGCGGAGATCGATCCCTTCCACGAAGGGGCGAATCGCGCGCTCGATCGGCTCTACTCGCAGCAAGGCAAGGATCGCGAGCTCGCCGCGCTGCTCGAGCGACGGCTCGAGACGGCGACGGGCGAGGAGGTGTTCGAGCTGAAGCTGCGCCTGGCGCGGCTCAAGCTCGACCTGCACGAGCCGGCGGCCGCCGTGGGGCACGTCGAGGACGTGCTCACGGAGCGCATCGGCGACTACGAGGCGCGAGGCTTGGCCGAGCGCATGCTCGAGATCGGCGAGCTTCGCCAGCGCGCCGCATCGATGCTCGAGGCCGTCTACGAGGCGCGGAACGAGATTCGCGATCTGGTGCGGGTCCTCGAGATCCGCCTGGAGGGCCTCGCCGAGCGGAGCGAGTCGCACGTCGCCGAAGAGCGACGCGAGCTGCTCCGGCGCATCGCGCACCTGCGCGACGATCGCTTGCACGACGACGCGAGCTCGTTCGAGGCGTTCGCACGCCTGGTTCCCATCGATCCGGTCGACACCGACGCTCGCAAGCGCTTGATGGAGATCGGGCGGCGGCTCGGCGTGAACGAAAGGGTGGCCCGCGTGCTCACCGAAGCCGCGGAGAACGCCAGCGAGCGCGCGCTCAAGGGCGAGATCTTGATGCACGTCGCCGCCACGTACGACGAGCTGGTCGGCAACCGCGGGGAGGCCGAGCGCGTCTATCGGGCGGTGCTCGAGCTCGATCCGAGCGACGCGGATCTCACGCTGCCCGCTGCCCGCGCGCTCGAGCGCATCTACGTCTCTTCCGGCGAGAACGGCAAGCTCGCGGAGATGCTCGAAATCGAGGTGGCGCTCGAGGCCGACTCCGGCACGCGCCAGCGCATCCTCGGGCGGCTCGGCGAGCTCGCCGAGCGCGAGCTGCTCGACAACGATCGCGCGATCGGCGCCTGGAAGCAGCGGCTCGACGAAAACCCGGAGGACGAGGACGCGCTCGCGGCGCTCGACCGCTTGTACGAGAAGACCGGGCGGGCTCGCGACCTGGTCGAGGTGATGACCCGACGCGCGGAGCTCGCGAAGAGCAGCGCGGAACGGCGCACGTTGCTCGAGCGGATCGCGGAGACGCTGTGGAAGCGCATCGGCTCCGTGTCCGAGGCAATCGAGGCCTACCGCACGCTCGTCGCGGAATTCGGCCCGGAAGGGGAGCCGCTGCGCGCGCTGGAGGCGCTGTTCGAGACCGCCGAGCGGTGGGAGGACCTCGCGGAGACGCTGGAGCGGCACATCGAAGTGGCGAGCTCCGGCAGCGAGCAGCTCGAGCTGCTCGCTCGGCTCGGCGATCTCAAGCGCGAACGATTGCAGGACGTGTCGGGGGCGCTCGACGTCTACCGGCGGGCTCTCTCGCTGGATCCGCGCCATGCCGCGAGCCGCGCGGCGCTCGACAAGCTGCTCGAGTCGGAGGACCCGGTGTCGCGCGCCGAGGCTGCCCAGGTGCTCCGCCCCATTCTGGAGAGCGAAGGCGCTTACGAGCAGCTCTTGCGCGTGCTCGAGATTCAGATCGAGACGGCGGACGATCCGATTTCCCAGCTCGAATCCATCGAGCTGGCGCTCAAGGTCGCCGAGCGGTCGTTGGGTGACTCCGGGCGCGCCTTCGGGTACGCCGAGCGGGGGGTGAAGAGCGCCGTGGGGCACGTCGATCTGCCCCCGTGGTTCGAGCACCTGGATCGGCTCGCGGGGCAGACGGGGCGACACGAGGAGCACGTCAAGCTCCTGTGCGAGGTCGTTCCCAACATCTTCGACGGGACGGTCCAGCTCGAGGTCACGCTCAAGATCGCGGATCTCGCCCGACACGAGCTGCGCGATCGGGAGCTTGCGCGCGAGTACTACCAGAAGGCGCTCGAGCTCAAGGCGGACGAGCCGAAAGCGCTCGCGGCGCTCGAAAGCCTGTACGAAGAGGCGGGCGATGCGCGCCGACTCCTCGAGATCCTGGAGCGGCGTGCGGACATCGCCGAGAGCGACGAGCAGCGCAAGCAGCTCATGTTCCGGCGAGCCCGGCTGCTCTCCGACGTGCTCGACGACAAGGCGCAGGCCATCGACGTCTACCAGAGCATCCTGGGTCTCGGGCTCGACCGGGCGGCGCTGGACGCCCTCGAGAACCTGTACACGGCCCTCGAACGCTGGAGCGATCTCGTCACGCTCTACGAGCGCGAGCTCGACGCGCGCATCGGTTCGGCCGCGGACCTCAGAGTGTCCATTGCCCGCGTTTCCGCGCACGAGCTCGGCGACGTGGAGCGCGCCTTCGAGGAGCTCGAGCAAGCGCTCGCTCTCGATCGGCAGCACGTAGGCACCATCACCGAGCTCGAGCACTTGCTCGAGAAGGCCCCGGAGCTCGAGCAGCGGGCGCGCGCCGCAGCACTGCTCGAGCCGGTGTACCTCGCGCGCGCCGACTTCACGCGCGTGATGGATACGATCCGGGCGCGGCTCGAGTTCGCGAGCGACCCGGAAGAACGCCGCGAGCTCCTGACGCGGCTGGCGAACCTCTACGAGGAGCAGAAAGAGGACTATCGCGCGGCGCTCGAGACCATCGCCAAGCTCCTGCACGAGGACATCACCGATCAGAGCACCGTGCACGAGCTCGAGCGCCTCGCGAAGGTGGCGGGCGCCGAGGATCGGCTGGCCGAGATCTACGCAGCCGAGCTCGCGCTGATCGACGCCGACGACGCGGCGAGCGCCGCGCTGGCGCGCCGCGCGGGCGAGCTGTTCGACAAGCTCGAGAAGCCCGATCGCGCGCTCGAGCACTACCGCCGCGCACTCGCCTTCGAGCCCGACAGTCGGCCGCTGTTCGATGCGATCGACGAGATCCTCCGGCGCCTCGCGCGTCACGAGGATCGGGTCAAGCTGTATCGCGAGTCGCTCGAGCACCGGTTCGACCCGGCGGAGCGGTTGCGGACGCTGCACACCATCGCCTCGCTCGAACGCCACGAGCTCGGGCGTCCGGACGACGCCATTCAGACGTACCGTGCCGCGCTCGAGGTCGACGAGCTCGACGAGCCGACGCTCGACGCCCTCACCGAGCTCTATGCCGAGCGCGAGCGCTGGAACGATCTGGCCGAGCTCCATCTGCGCCGTGCCGAAGCCGCCTTCGAGCCCGCCAAGGCCGCCGAGTACCGGCTCGCGCTGGCGCGCTTGCACGTGCACACGGGTGAGCTCGATCGGGCCGTCGACCAGCTCGAAGAGATCGTGCGCGTTCTGCCCGATCACGCCGAGGCGATCGGCGAGCTCGAAGCGTTGCGCAAGAACGAGCGCCTCCGCGAGCGGATCGTGGACATTCTCCGACCGCTCTACGAGGCCGCGGACGACTGGCGGCGCCAGATCTCGCTCAACGAAGACCGCTTCGCGCTCGCGCCGGACGCCATGGGAAAGGTGGCCGTGCTCCGCGAGACGGCCGATCTCTGGGAGCGGCGCGGCGGCGACTTGCGGCGTGCTCGGCGCGCGCTCGAAGCCGCCGTGCGCATCGATCCCGACGACGTGGACGTGCGCCGCGAGTACGAGCGCCTGACCGAGGAGACCGCGGCGTGGGATCAGCTCACGCAGGTCTACGAAGAGGTCCTGGCGGAGAATCCCGATCTGCCGAGCAAGCGGGACGTGCTCGCCGTCTTGGCGGAGGTGCACGACACCCAGCGCAACGATCCCCGGCGCGCGCTCGAAGCCTACGACCGGCTGCGCGCGACGGACGAGACGGACATCGCTCCGCTCGAGAAGATGGAAGCGCTGGCGACGATGCTCAGCGATTGGCCGACGCTCGTGCGCGTGCTCACGGCCAAGGCCGATCTGTTGCTCGACGACGAGGAGCGCGCGAGCGTTTGGCGGCGCGTCGGCGAGGCGCGGCGCGACATGCTCGAGGATCCGGCCGGCGCGATTCAGGCTTACGAACGCGCGTTGGACCTCGAGCCGGACAGCGCGTTCACGATCGATTGCCTGATCGAGCTCTACGAAACGAATCGCGATGCGCCGCGCTTGGTCGAGCTGTATCAGCGCCGGGTCGAGCTCGCCGACGACGAGGACGCGGATCTCAAGTACACGCTCCTGACGCTGGCCGCGCGCTGCTTCGAGGAGGAGCTGCGCGACCGCCCGCGGGCGATCGAGTCGCTCGTTCAGGCGCTCGCCGTGCGGCCCCGCGATCCGGAGGTGGTGACGGCGCTCAACCGGCTCTACCGCGCCGAGAGCATGTGGCCGGAGCTGCTCGACAGCCTCCGCGATCAGTGCGGATCGAGCTCGGAGGCTGCGGCGCGCGCGGCCCTCTACCGCGACATCGGCGACATCCTTTCCGAGAAGCTCGCGAGCTACGAGGAGGCGCTCGAGGCGTATCGCAAGGCGCTCGACGAAGCGCCGGAAGACGCCGACGTCGTGGCCAAGGTCCGGGCGCTCGGCGAGAACCACGAGGACTTGCGCGCCGCGGTCGCGGCCGTGCTCGTACCCGTTCTCGAGCGGACCTCGGGTTTGCCGGAGTTCCCCGGGGGCCCAGGCCTGGCCCTACGGGGGGAACCCAATCCCGGGATCCGGTTGAAGACT
>QGUH01000735.1 GCA_003242355.1 Pseudomonadota bacterium | reverse complement strand
CTCGGGGCCGCGCGTTCTCCGTTCTCCCTTTAAAGCCTTCCCGTTGGGGCCGAGGCGGCGGCCCGCCATCGTCTTGCCAGGGATTGCCTGCGGGTTGCCCTTGGACTTGCCCGCGGCCTTCTCCTCGAGCTTGCGACGCATCTGTTCGAGGGTGAAGCCTGCCAGGCGCTCGACGCGCTCGAGCGTCCATCCCTCGCGGATTTGACGGGGCGTCCGCGGATCGGTGGGCTTGCCGTCGGGCTCCGCGCAGCAGCGGAAGCCGAGGAAGTAGTAGTAGAAGCCCTCGTCGTGCGTGTAGATCTTCGGGCGACACTGGTTGCGCACGCCCTTGTACCAGGGGCCGCCCGTGTGAACGCTGTCGTACTTCGAGCGCCACGTACCGTCGTTGGTCTCGCTCGCGACGACCTCGTCCACGTTGCCCGGTAGATCCGCGACGCCGTAGCCGCTGACGCACTCGGGCTGGCTGCCGCTCCGCACGCCTTTCCAGAGACGTGCGAGCTCGTCGGGATCGCGCTTGGCGACCTTCTTCATGTCGGGCGAGTCCCAGGGCACGTCGCCGTGACACTTGTTCGTGTCGCGCACGAAGCCGTACGGGAACGGGAGACGCTCGGGGCCTTCGCAGGCCATCGTCCACTCCGACTCGGTGCACAAGCGTTTGCCGAGCGCGGCGCACTTGAGCTGCGCCTGGTGGAAGCGATTCATCACCTCGGGGCGCTCGCCCTTCTGGTTCGGGTACGCGTAGCGATCGATGCAGAAGCGCTTCGGAACTTCCTTTCCGATGCAGCGGACGGTGGGCTCGAACTCCTCGCACACCGTCTTCTTGTTGGACTTGTCGTACCAACTCCGCTTGCACTTGTGCTCGACCTTCGTGCAGTAAAGACCGTCGACGAGCTGCATGTCCGCCGGGCACGCTGCCTGTTCGGATGGAGCGGGCTTTGCGGACGGGGCGCTCGGCTTGGGCGCACTCTGCGCCTGCGACGTGGGTGCCGCGGGCGGATTCGTCGGAGGCGCCGTGGCAGTCGCGTTTGCGGCGGCTGCCGGGGGTGCCTTCGCACCCGTGCCGGCGGCGCTGGGCGTTGCGTTCGTCGCCTTCGCGGCGCTCGCCGTCGGAGCAACCTTGCCGGGCGCACCGGCGCGCCCGGCGTCGGGGGTCGCCCGTTCGGCGGCCGGTGAGCCCTGAGATTGCGGTGCAGCATTTCCGGCAGCCACCGCGCATGCGGCGAGGAGGAATGCGAACCCGAATCGAAGGCGTGTCACCCGATCCGGATTACCACGGTCGGCGAGCTTTCTCCCAACCGAAGACGCGGGCGCGGCGCGCGCCTTACCCGGCCCCCGTCCAATCTTCGGCAACCGGTGGTCGGCGGTCGTACTCGGCGCTCACTCGGCCGCCGCCCGAGCTTCGGCGACCCGTGGTCGGTGGTCGCACTCCGCGCTCACTCAACCGCCATCCGAGCTTCGGCGACCCGCGTTCGGTGGTCGCACTCGGCGCTCACTCAGCCACCGTCCAATCTTCGGCGGCCGGTTCACTCTGCCGCCGTCTGCTCGTCCGCGACCAAAGCGTCGTCCATGGAGTGCTCGGGCAGCACTGCGGGCGCTCCGGCGAGCGCCGGCATCCGTGCGCGCTGGGGGTTCAGATCGCGCACGATTCCCAACCAGGCGAGCAGCTTGATCACCGGGTAGGTCGGATCGATCTCGAAACGACGTGCCGCGAAGTTCGGGCTCATCGCGAAGCGGTGGTGGTTGTTCTGGAAGAGCTCGCCGAGGGTCAAGAAGTCGAAGAAGAGCGTGTTGCGAGAGGCGTCGGGCAGATCGAAGTTGCGGTACCCGAAACGGTGTCCGGCGTAGTTGACGATCGCGCCGTGCACGGGCCCCATCACGTAGTGAATGGGGAGGAGCAGGTACCAGATGGGGCTCGGCGCGAACGCGACGTAGAACGCGGTGTATCCGCCGACCCAAACGAGCCGCATCACCCACGATTGCCCGAGCCGATCGAGCCACGGAATCTCCGGATAGCCACCATCGAAGCGCGGCTCCGGCTCGACGCGACGGTAGGCGAACTTGTCGTATTCGAGCTTGGTCTGCCACATCAGCTTGAACACGTTCGGGTGCTGCAGCGGCGAGTGCGGGTCGCGCTCGGTGTCGCTGTACGCGTGGTGCATCCGGTGCAAAATCGCGTAGGCACGCGGGTTCAGGTAACTCGCCCCCTGCGCGAGGTACGTGAGCACGTGGAAGAACCGCTCCCATCCCTTCGAAAGCGAGAACTGCCGGTGCGCACCGTAACGGTGCAAGAAGAACGTCTGGCAGAAGACGGAGAGGAGCCAGTGCCCGGCGAAGAACGCGATGATGGCAGCCATGGGAGGCGGGAGACTAATGCCGAAGGGCCGCGCTGCAGCGTCATGGTTCGGTCATTTCCTGCCGAAAATCGCGGATTTTCCCGGCATGACGGGGCGTTACCCGGAGTGACCTTCCGCGCGCTCCGGGGACGACGGGGTGTTGGCTGGGGCGGCCTGCCACGTGCTCCGGGATCTGCCCCGGGGTGGTGAGGGTCCATCGAGCAGCGCACAGGGGACTTTACGCTGCGACCGCTTTGGGGCAGGTGGCAGCCGTGTCGGGTTACAAGGCCGAGTTCATCGAGTTCATGGCGCGCTCGGGCGTGATCACCTTCGGTGACTTCGTCACGAAGAGCGGGCGCAACACTCCGTTCTTCATCAACACCGGACGGTACCGAACGGGAAGCCAGCTCGCCCGCCTCGGCCGGTTCTATGCCGACGCGATCGTCGACCGCATCGGGACCAGCTTCGACGTGCTGTTCGGCCCTGCCTACAAGGGGATCCCCCTGGTGGTCACCACGGCCATGGCGCTCGCCGAGCACCACGGCAAGGACGTCGCGTTCTGTTTCAACAGAAAGGAAGCGAAGGATCACGGCGAGGGCGGCGCCTTGATCGGCGAAGCGTTGCAGGACGGACAGCGCGTCGTCATCGTCGAAGACGTCACCACGGCGGGGACGTCGATCCACGAGACCGTTCCCCGCCCCCCCCCAGCCGCGAACGGGGGGCTCCCGGGCCCCGTGGGTGCCGAAAACCCTGTCCTTTAAAAAAATT
>QGUH01000734.1 GCA_003242355.1 Pseudomonadota bacterium | reverse complement strand
CCTGCGGTCCGCCACGGGCGCGACGGGGCCGTGCGCGCGGTTCGGCTTGCTCCGACGCGCGAGCTCGCTGCACAGCTCGGTCACTCCGCGACGCGGTACGGCCGCCACACGCGCCTCGAGCACGTCGTGATTTACGGCGGCGTGAGCCAGCGCGAGCAGGAACGGAAGCTCGCGCGCTCGCCCGAAATCGTCATCGCAACGCCCGGACGCCTGCTCGATTTGATGCGCCAAGGATTCGTGCGCCTCGATGCCGTCCAGTTCCTGGTGCTCGACGAAGCGGACACCATGCTCGACATGGGCTTCATCCACGACGTGCGCCGCATCGTCGCGGCGGTGCCCAAGGAGCGGCAAACGGTGCTCTTCTCGGCCACGATGCCGAAGGCGATCCGCGAGCTGGCCAAGCAGGTGCTCACCGATCCGCTCGACGTGGCCGTAACGCCCGTCGCCACCCCCGCCGACACCGTCGAGCAGGCGGTGTACTTCGTGCCGAGGCCCGACAAGCGCACGCTGCTCACTCGGCTACTTCGCACGGACACCATCGAGCGCGCGCTCGTCTTCACGCGGACTAAGCACGGCGCCGACAAGATTGCCAAGGGATTGCTCCGCGAGGGGATCGCGGCGGCGGCGATTCACGGCAACAAATCGCAGAGCGCTCGCGAGCGCGCCCTCGCGGGCTTTCGCCGCGGCACGACGCCGGTGCTCGTCGCCACCGACATCGCTGCGCGCGGGATCGACGTTCACGGCGTCTCCCACGTGATCAACTACGACTTGCCCAACGTTCCCGAAAGCTACGTGCATCGCATCGGGCGCACCGGACGCGCGGGTGCGCGCGGGCGCGCGATTTCGTTCTGTGATCCCGAAGAACGCGGCCTCTTGCGCGACATCGAGCGGCTCATCCGGCGCAGCATCCAGGTCGTCGGCGACGGTCGACCGCGCTCCTGACGGGGCTCGTCCGGCGAAGCATCCAAATCGTCGGCGACGGTCGGCCACGCTCCGCCCCAGGGCTCGTCCGGCGCAGGCTCCATCGGCGACGGTCGACCGCGCTCCTCCCGGGCGGGCGCGTCGCTCAGGCGCGTCCGCGGCTCACGCCGCCTGCGATGCCGCCCGCGATGAGATGGGCGAGCCGCAAGGGCTCCGGGATGTGGCCGTGCAAGGTCGTCGCACGAATCAGCGCGCGAGCCTCGCTCGTCGTCAGCCCGATGCGCTGAATCCAGACGCGCTGAGCGGCGCCACGGAGCCCGCTCGGACGCGAACGGGTATGCTCGTCGTCCGGGAGCTCGAGCAACTCCACCGGACCCGCCGCCTCGATCAAGCGCCACTTGCGCTCGGCGCCGCGGATCCTCGGGCGCGGTGGATCTTCGGAGGCGAACAGCGCCCGGCGAATCGTGGAGAAATCCGGGCGCCGGCGCATGACCACGAGCACCGGAACACCGAGCGCTGCCGAAAGGGCGTGGACGTCGACCACATTGAACCCCCCGACCGCGATTCCCTGGAGCATCACCGCACGAACGTGCTCGCGAAACTGGCTGGTGGTGACGAGCTCGATCATGCGCTCCGTCGAATCCGTGCCATCGCGGCGAACGCGCCCGCTGACGACCCCGTCGAGCCGCGTATCGGCGCACACCGCGCCCACCAAGAGCACGCTGCCACGATGCGTGCGCGCGAAGGGTCCGTCGTCGAACCCGATGACGTTCACGAGCGCCTCATCCTCGACGAGAACCCGCGGGAGTCTCGCCGGAAACGTCGTGTCGGCATGGCTTATCGCGGACGAACCCCACGCTGCTCGGCTCCCGGGGTTCGTCTGCTCTCCCACTCCCCTCGGGCACTCCGAGGGTTCGCCCCGCCAAAACGGCGCCCCCCCTCCCCACCGATTTACGCCCCCAAAAACTCCGTGAAGCCAATCCGCTCGCAGAACTCCTCGAGCTCGGGTCGAGCCCCCACGTATTCGAGCTCGTCGAGCGACTCGGCAATGGGAGCATCCGTGCGCAACGTCGCGAGCTTCTTGTAGAGCAACGCTTCGTCGCGGCGTGCCGTGAGCGTCGCCGCAAGGCGGTCGGCGCCGCGTACCAGATTCGGCGGCCACGCGCGCGCGTCCGTCGGAATCGCCTCGATCGACCCGAACGCCGTGAGCACGCACGCCGCCGACTTCTCACCCCAGCCGGGGAGCCCCGGATATCCGTCCGCGGCATCGCCGACGAGCGCGAGCCAATCCGGAATCGACTTCGGCGAGACGCCGAACTTCGCGACGACCCCCGCCTCGTCGTAGAGTTTGCGCCGCAGCCGATCGAGCATCACGACGCGGTCACCGCGCACGCATTGCGCGAGATCCTTGTCGGGCGACGCCAGGATCACCTGCTCGGCAACGGCGGCGTAGCGCGCCGCACCGGTCGCGAGCGCGTCGTCCGCCTCGAGCTCCACCATCGGCCACACCACGATCCCGAGCGCCCGAATGCCGTCCTCGACGAGAGGAAACTGCGCGAGCAAGTCTTCGGGCACGCCGAGCTCGGTCTTGTATCCGTCGTAGAGCTCGTTGCGAAACGAGCGAATCACGTGATCGGTCGCACACGCGACGTGGGTCGCGCCTTCCGTCTGGATCAGGCGCAGCAAGGTGGAGAGAACGCCGCGCGTCGCTCCCACCTCGCGCCCGTCCGCCGAACGCGCCTTCGGTGCGCCGAAGTAGGCTCGAAAGAGCTCGTACGTAGCGTCCACGAGATGCACACGCGGGCGAGCCATGGTCCGGAGCCTAGCGTCGGAAGGCGCCGCGCGACCACGCTCTGCGCGCGCGGTCGAACGAACTTTTCACTTGGTCGGCCGCGCCGGACGCGTCATACTGCGGGCACTATGTGGACCGCGTCTCTCCGCCTGCGCTGATACCAGCAGCGCTGCAGAGCGTTCGCCTCCGCTTCATGGTTGGCGTGCCCGGTTGCGCTGCTTTCCGCTCCCTCCTCGCCCCAGGAGGCTGGAACGCGTGCGCGTCGAGACGCGTGTGACTCCACGTGCGATTCCTGCCCGCGAGCTCGGGTGACGGGCGCCGTTCCGGTCTCCCTCCCTCCGTCCTTTTGCCCAGGAGACCTGGCATGCCCGCTCGTTTTCCATCTGCCG
>QGUH01000733.1 GCA_003242355.1 Pseudomonadota bacterium | reverse complement strand
CGATCAGGTTCCTTGCGTGGAGGATGACAAGGCCGTCACCGCAGGTAGGAGTGCGGTGCTCGACGGGAGTAGGGTCACGCTCGACGGCCTGCCCTACGAGCAAGTCCCGGGAGACGATCTCAAGCACGGCGCCCGGACCGTCATTGAAGCGCTCGCCAGCGCGCTCTTCCCAGGCGACGACCCTACCGACCGCGCGTGGCGCTCGTTCTTCGCCCAACGCGTCGTCATCGTTTCCGACGACGCGTTCACCTGGCTCACGCAGACGGCAACCGACGTGCGGGCGCATGTTCGCATCGATGACACGACCCGCACGGTCGCGAAGGGCCACCTCTGGTACGCCGAGATGCTGCCCCCCGAGACCATTCTTGCCGGGATCGTGCAAGTCAGCGCGATCCGCAAGGACCAGGACCCCAAGCGCGCCTTCGAGTTGCTCAAGAGCATCACCGCATCCCCCCTCCAGGTGGGCGGCGACGCCACGACCGGTGCGGGGCGTGTGCGACTCGTGATCGGCGGAGGTGCGGCATGACGGCCATCCGCGACCATCAGCGGGCCATCCTCGCCGAGAGGCACGTCCGGACCGTCTCTGAGAGGTCGACGGACGCTAAGGCCTACGGCGCGATCTGCATGAAGCTTCCAATCCTCGTGCATCAGGCCGGGCTCGCGCCAGCCTTGCACCACGTGGCGCAGCTCTCGAAGACGGCGAAGCGAGAGATCCTGGATCACCTCGCCGAGCAGCTACTTAAGGGGGGGCTCCTGCAGGACGGCACGAAGGACGGGCTTCTGCGCTACTCCCGCGACGCTAACGCCACCCAAGTGTTAGCCGCGACGCGTGAGGTGCAGCGCTGCCTCCAGTGGTATCGCGCCTTCGCAAAAACCATCTTGCAGGTTGAGCCCGGGGAGGACGAATGAGGAAAGCAACGGTCAGCCCGCCCCAAGCGTGGCCCACGCCGGGATCTCATCATCGCTTCATCGAGCTCGAGATTCGTGCGCTCACACCGATCTTCAAGGGTGGCAGCACCACCACGCAGATCGATGAAGGGCGCCCGTTCCGTGCGCCGTCCATTCGCGGTGCGTTGCGTTACTGGTGGCGCGCCACCTCGACGCTTGCGGACGTGGAGCAGCTCCGCGCTCGTGAGAAGGCGCTTTTCGGTGGCGTGCATGGTGGGCCTGTCGCGAGCGCGGTGAGCGTCGCGATCCTGAGCCAGCAGAGCACTCCTGGCCCGCGCCCCAGCAACAAGCCCTACGCGTTCGGTGTCACGGGGAAAGAGCCCGAAGATGAAGCGCGCAATCGGCAGGTCCACATGAACGCGACGGGCACGCTCCGCGTCGAGTGGCGCGACGACAGCGCCGGAGAAGAGGTGAAGCGCGCGCTGAAGGCATGGCTCCTCTTCGGGGGCGTTGGAGGACGCTCGCGGCGCGGCGCTGGGAGCGTCTGGTGGGACGCGGGGCTCGATCGTCCCTTGACGATCAACGACTACGTCGCGACGTGGCGGGGCCTAATCCCAGAGCGCACGACGAAGCCATGGCCGACGCTTGCGGGGAGCGTCCTCTTGGTGGGGCCACCAAAGAATTCAGCGGACGAGGCCTGGGCCGAAGGGCTCGATGGGATGCGCGACGTACGCGCCTCCATGGGTGTACGTGCGGAATTCGTCCGAGCGCGTGGGGCCGATCTGTTTGAGTGGAAGCGACAGGACTACCTGAGGTTCGGGCAGGCGGGCCAGTTTCAGTCTGGCCGCGCGGCGCTGGGGCTTCCCATTCGCTTCCAGGGAACGAAGGGAACGTACATCCTGAATTCGCAGCGTATGAACCGTTACCCGAGCCCAGTGCACCTGAAGGTCGCGCAGCTCGCATCGGCCTTCCATCCCGTGATGCTTGCCCTCCGGGGACCGATGCCCCAAGCGGTTTCCGCCAAAAAGACACAGGGTGGCACCACACCCGGCACTGTAGCCGAGTCTGGTCTCGAACGGTTTCTCGAGCTCGCAGCACAGCTCCCCGGATGGGCGAGGCACGCATGACGGTCAGCCTCCTCCAGGTACTCACGCCGCTCCACCTCGGTGAGGGCACGCAGATCGGAGCGGTCGATCTGCCGGTGGCTCGCGAGCGCCACACCGACTGGCCCTTCGTGCCGGGCGCTTCGTTGAAAGGCGCGCTACGGGCCCACGCTCGGCGGACCGGACACCGCGACGAGGACGTCCGCCGCGTGTTTGGTGAGGCGTTGTTTCGCGGTGCTATCAGCGTCGGCGACGGTGTGCTGCTGGCCACACCTGCGCGCACCTTCACGAGCACGTTCGCCCTGCTCACGAGTCCGCTCACCCTGGGACGCTTCGCGCGCCAGGTCTCGGGCGCACCCGAGATTCCCTCGCCTTCGAGCCCGGAGCGCGTGCTGGTCGGAAGTCGCTTTGACTTGAAGGTGCCCAGCAAGGAGCTCGCCGTGATCGAAGACCTGTGCTTCATCCAGGAGAACAGCGATCGCGTCGACGCCTGGGCTGAGTTCCTTCGCGAGGGCTGGCTCGGCGACGAGGCGCCACTCGATCACCTCGCAGTCGTCCACGACGACGTGTTCGCTCACGCCGCGCGTGCCTGGCTCCCCGTCCGCACGCGCAACGCCATCGATGCCGCGACCGGCGTGGTGGACGAGCACAAGCTGTTCAGCGTCGAGTATGTCGCCCCAGAGACTCTGTTCTGGACCCTCGTCGACGGAGATGACGCGGTCCTACCCCTCTCGGGTGATGCGTTCGCGCTCGGGGGCCACAACAGCACAGGTGCAGGACGCGTCACGCTCTGGAAGGAGAGGTCATGAAGGCTCAGGATCTGCGTGACGCCGAGACCTTGTGGCGGGCGATGATGAGTCAGGGCGAGGCAAGACAAGTCGCGAAGACCGCGCTCGCCTCCCAGATTCGTACGACGGGCCTCGAGGCCACGCTCCGATGGTTGGAAGCAAAGACGGGGTGTACGCCGCTGCGCGACGCCCTCTGCGACGCTCTCAACATTCCGAGAGACCGCATGGCACGTGGTCGGCGCACCAACCTGGAGGTTCTGTCCGACAGTCGCCGCGCGCTGGCCCTTGCCGAAGCGCTCCACCTTGTCGCGCGCCGCCAATAGG
>QGUH01000732.1 GCA_003242355.1 Pseudomonadota bacterium | reverse complement strand
GGGTCTTCCTCGTCTGTGTGCGCCCCGTTCTCCTGTCTCTCCTGGGGCCTGTGCCGCGGTGCGGCCCGGCCGTTTACGGCTTCCTCCTCCTCCTCGTCGTCGTCGTCCTCTTCTTCCTCGAGCTCTTCCGCGACTGCGACCTGGATGCGGCGCCGCCCGCCGTCGCCCTTTTCCCAGCGATCGGCGTCTTCGGTGCGCCGCGCTCCGGCAAGGTAGGCGTCGAGGTCGTCCGGACGAATGAGATCCTCGACGTGCAGGAACGCGGCGCGTTCCATGCCCACGTCGATGAAAGCCGCCTGCATGCCCGGCAGGACGCGCGTGACGCGCCCGAGCACGATGTTTCCAACGGTTCCGCGTGCGTTCGCCCGCTCGATCTGGAGCTCGGCGATCACGCCGCCTTCGATGAGAGCGACCCGGGTCTCCCGGATGTCGCAATTGATGACAAGTGTATTTTTCGGCATTGCTCGCCCGCTGGGGCGTCGCCTGCGGGCGCATTCGGCAGCCCGCGGCCCAAGTCCGCTTATCACGCGGGGAAGCACCCGCGTGCAAAGGTCAAGTCACCACGGCCCGCCCGATCCGTCAAGTAGCCGAAAATACGAAGGTTTACGGAGACCTGGCGCGTGTGCCCCGACGGGCGCCGGGGAATGCTTCCTTGGCGGCCGGGCGTCCTGCTCACGGGTGCTGCCGCCGGAGCCGGTTGACCGCCGGCCCTCGGGGACGAATGCTCCGCCCGGGCGTGGCCCATTCCTTCTTGGTTCTGGACATCGAGACGGTGCTCGACCCCGAGCTGCCGATCGTCGCCTCGAGCGAGGCGGAGCGGCTGCCCGCACCGCCCCACCACAAAATCGTGGTGATCGGGGCGTTGCTCTTCGACGGCAACTACGAGCCGCGGCGGATTGGCGTGATCAGCGAAGCCAAAGACGAGGCGGGGATCCTGGCCGACTTCGCCCGGCTGCTCGCCGACCGGCGGCCCTGCCTGGTGACCTTCAACGGCCGGGGGTTCGACCTGCCGGTGATCGCCACCCGCTGCCTGCGCTACGGCATCTCGCTCAAGCACTACTACGGCGTCCGCGAGGTTCGTTACCGCTTCACGGCCGACGGCCACCTCGACCTGATGGACTACCTCTCCGACTTCGGCGCGGCGAAGCCCTCGCGGCTCGACGTGATCGCGAAGCTGTGCGGGATGCCGGGAAAGGTGGGGGTGGACGGAAAAGACGTGGGGCCGATGGTGCATGCCGGGCGGCTGCAAGAAGTCCGCAATTACTGCCTGTGCGATGTCGCCCAGACGGCGGGGGTTTTCCTGCGCGTGCAGCTCTTGCGCGGCGAGCTCGAGCCGGCCGCGTATTTGCATTCGATGCGCAAGCTCATCGAGCTCATCCGGAGCGACGAACGGCTCGCGCCGGTCGCCGCAGGCTTGAACGAGCGTCGTCTGTTGCTGGAGGAAGGGACCCCATGAGCCTCGAAAAGCAGCGTTGCACCGCGTGTACGCCAGAAACGCCTCGCATCTCGGAGGAGGAAGCCCGGAAGCTGCTCACGCAAGTTCCGGGTTTCGATCTCGCGGGGGACGGAACGCGCATCAGCCGGACTTTTCGCTTCGCGAACTACTACGAGACGATGGCGTTCGTGAACGCGGTGGCTTTCATCGCGCATCGCGAAGATCACCATCCCGATCTCGAAGTGCACTACCGAACGTGCACGGTGACCTATTCGACGCACGCGATTTCCGGCCTGAGCATGAACGACTTCATCTGCGCCGCGAAAGTGAACGCGTTGCTCGAAGCCTAGATTGCCGTCGTGCTCGCGAAAGGCCACGCGCCTGCGCGGCTGGACGTGGAGGCGGCGTGATCGCACCGTGAGCGCGTCATGGCTCGCGGTAGAAGCGTGGGACGCGGCGAGAGATGTTGGTGAGCACCTCCCAGGGGATGGTGCCGAGGGTGCGCGCGATTTCGTGGGCGTGAATCGTCGCTTCGCCGGACGGGCCGCGCTGGGAGCCGAGCACGACGCACTCGTCGCCGATGCTCACACCGGGGACGTCCGTGACGTCGATCATCGTCATGTCCATGCTCACCGCGCCGACGATGGGCACGCGCCGCCCGCGCACGAGCACGTGTCCGCGATTGGAGAGGCCGCGGCTCAGTCCATCCGCATAGCCGATCGGCACGGTCGCGATGCGGCTCGGGCGCGTGACGCGGAACGTCGCGCCGTAACCGACGGACATGCCAGGCTCGAGATCGCGCAGCGCGAGCACCTCGGTGCGGACGCGCATCACCGGGCGCAGCTCTGGACAGCTTCCCGCCTGCGGCTCGATGCCGAACAGCGCGATGCCGGGCCGCACGATGTCGAGGCGCGCGCGCGCGCTCTTGAGCGTCGCGGCCGAGTTGGCCGCGTGCCGCAACGGCACGGAAATGCCGGCGCGGCGCAGCGTATCGCAGGCGGCGTCGAATCGATCGAGCTGCTGCTCGATCGACTGCGTGTCCCACGAGTCGGCGCAGGCAAAATGCGTCATCGCCGCTTCGAGCACCACCTCGGGGCGGCTCCGAATACGGTCGGCGATCGCAGCGACCTCGCGCAACGGCACCCCGAGCCGCGCCATGCCGGTGTCGATCTTGAGGTGGAACCCCGCCGGACGACTGCCGGAGTAGCGCACCTCGTCCGCGAGCGCCTCGAGCTGCGACGGGTCGTGGATTACGGGTGTGAGCTCGTACTCGAGCAGGTCGCGCCAGGCGCGGCCGTAGTAGCCGCCCATCACGAGGATGGGGAGTCGAATCCCGGCCTGACGGAGCTCGATCCCTTCTTCGAGCAGCGCGACGCACACGCCGCGCGCGCCCGCACGCTCGAGCGTGCGGGCGACCGCCTTGGAGCCGTGGCCGTACCCATCCGCCTTCAGCACCGCCCACACCGCGGCGTTGCCCGCCGCTCGCTGCATCACCCGCAGGTTGTGGCGCAGGCTGTCGAGGTTTACTTCCGCGCGCGTCGGCCGAACGGCTTCCGCCGGCAGGGCGCGCTGGGGGCGAAACACGCGCGGCAGGGGCGTGCCGAGCCCCGGGGGGGAGGGGGCCCCGAGGGGGGGTCCTGGGTGCGGGGCTCCGAATCACACGCTTTTG
>QGUH01000020.1 GCA_003242355.1 Pseudomonadota bacterium | reverse complement strand
GGCCAGACGGATCGTGAAGCGTGGGCTGCGGCGCTTTCGTCTGCGGTACGCGCCGAATCGCAAGAGACCGCCCCGAGCGCAAAATCGACGGCACCCGAGCCTCTCGATGGAGTCGCTCTCGAGACGCCGACCGATGCCCCGCCAATCGCGCTCGAGCACGCCGAGCTCCGGGCCTTGGCCGCCGCGCTTTCGTCCGTGATTGGAGCAGAATCGCGGCAGGGCGCACCGAGCGCGGAATCGCCGGCGGACGTGCCCGTCGATCCGGCCCCCGCCGCGACGACGTTGCCCGTCGTGACTCCCGAAGCGGCGCCCACTCTGCCCGTCGATCCGCGCGATACCGCGGCGTCCCTGCGACCGACGCTCGCCTGGAGCCCCGCGCAGCTCGACGCCGCGGCGTCCCTGCGACCCACGATCGCTTCGAGCCCCGCGCAGCCCGACACCACGACGGCACCCGCTTCGTTCCTGGATGGAGCCGAATCGAAGGAGGCTTCCGTGAACGCGGCGTCCACGCCGCAAGTGCCCGCCACTCCCGTCGAAGTCGAATCCGGGGCGGCGTCCGTCGCGAATCCGGAGGCCACGGCTTTCCGGTCGCACCCTCACGTCGAGGCCGCGGCGCCGCCCGTCACGAGCGCGGAAACGACGCCCCTCCTGTCTCTCGATCTCGTCGATGGAGCCGCGACCGAAGAGCCCACGGTCGAATCGAAGCCTGCGCTGCCCGAAGCCGCGGCCCCGGCGCGCTCGTCGGCGGTTCGAACCGAGTCGAAGCAGGCCGTCGCGAACGCGAAGTCCACGGCGCAAGCCCTCCCGGATCCCTTCGAAGCCGCGACACCGGAGGCCGCGCCGGCCTCGTCGGAGCACACGGAGGCGGAGGTGTGGGCTGCGGCGCTCTCGTCCGCGATTGCGAATGCCGCTCTGCAACCGCTCCTTCTGCCCACCGTAGACTCCTCGCCAAAGGCTTGGCAGGCGGGTGGCAACGAGCTGACGCCGAAGTCAGCGACGACCCTGCAGCCGGTCGACGGCGTCTGGGGCGTCTCCGGCAGCGCGAGCCCTCCGCAAACCACGGAGGAGCGTGTGCACGTCACGGTGCGCCTCGCCGAGCTCGGAGAGGTCGGCGTGATGGTCACGCGCGCAGCACAAGGCGTCCGGATCGTGATCGGCGTCGAAGACGCGCGGGCGATCGCCCTTTTCGATCCCGAGCGCGCACGACTCCGAGGTGCGCTGATGTCCGTCGGCGTCGGTGTCGACTCGATCGAGGTCGTGCACGCCGAGTCGCGCGGCACCTTTCTTGCTTCGAACAAGACGGTACGCGCTCTCCGGTCCGATTCCGATGCGGAAGAGCGCAGGCAAGGCGATCCACGCCGCAGACAACAAGGTCGCAGAGTGAGTTTCGTTGGATGAGCAGCCCCGTCGATCCCGCAAATAGCAGCACCCTCGTCTCTCCCGAATCGCTGCTCTCCGCCAAAGGCGCACAGCCGCTCGATCGCGACGCGTTCCTCAAGCTCCTGGTCGCCCAGCTCGAATATCAGGATCCGCTGAAGCCTCAGGACAGCAAGGAGTTCGTCGCCGAGCTCGCGCAGTTTTCCTCGCTCGAGCAGGCAATGGGCATCAACGAGCGGCTGGATCTGCTCGCTGCCCAATCGCGCGGTCTGCAAAACGCGGAAATCGTCGGGCTCGTGGGCAAGCAGGCGACCGTGCGCGGCTCGCTGATCACCTCGGATGGATCCGGCAATCCCGTAAACATCGCGTTCACGCTCCACGCTCCGAGCGCGACCACGACCGTCAAGCTCCTCGACGAGACCGGTCGCGTGGTGCGCACCTTCGACCTCGGCGAGAGCGCCGCCGGCACGGTGCGCCTGACCTGGGACGGCCGGGACGATTCGGGCCTCGTGCAGCCCGCGGGCACGTACGCGGTCTCCATCAGCGCCGAGGATGCCAACGGCGCGCCCGTCTACGTCGATCAGGAGACCACCGGACGCGTCGAGTCCGTATCCTTCGACAAGGGATATCCGGTGCTGCACCTCGACAACGGCACGTTCGTGCCGGTCTCCGACCTGCTCCGCGTCGGTTCCTGATGCCCCGTCATTTCCCGATCCGTTGCCTTCTCCCTGAGCTCACCGAGCCCAGTTCTTTCCCTCCCTCCCGAATCGACCCGAACCGAACCGACATTCAACCAGCCAAACTGAGGAACTGAACATGGTACTGCGCGCAATGTACTCGGGCGCCAGCGGCCTTCGCGCGGAAGGCGAAGCGCTCGGTGTCATCGGCGACAACATCGCGAACGTCAACACCGTTGGATTCAAGACTCAACGGGTCGTCTTCGAGGACGTCCTCGGCCGGTCGATTCTGGCTGGCTCGGCCGCCGCGGTCCCCGGAGCCGGGGTGCGCGTCGGCGCCATCCAGCAGCTTTTCTCACAAGGCTCTCTGCAGAACACGGGAATCTCGACCGACCTCGCCCTCAACGGTGACGGCTTCTTCACGCTGCACGGGACGGTCGACGGAGTGACTTCGAATTTCTACACGCGTGCGGGTCAATTCATCGTCAACTCCGAAGGGTACGTGGTGAATCCGAACGGGCTCCGCGTGCAGGGTTACGCGGCGAATCCGGACGGCTCGTTCCAAACGTCCGTCTCGTCGCTGCGCGCCCCGACCGCCGCGATCGCGCCTCACGCCACCGGGGAGATGACGGTGACTGCCAATCTGGATGCCTCCGCGACGCCGCCGGCGCTCGCCTGGAATCCCCAGGATCCCGCGAACACGTCGAACTTCTCGACCTCCCTCACCGTCTACGACTCGCTCGGCAACGCCCATCCGCTCGATATCTTCTTCGTGAAGACCGGCGCGAACGCCTGGAACTACTACGTGCTCGCTTCGGGCGACGAGGTCACTCCGGCCGCGCCCGGAACGAACGTGCAGGTCGGCGCCGGAACGCTCCAGTTCACGACCAACGGCGAGCTCGACACGATCACCACCACGACGGCGGTCTCGGTCGATTTCGCGGGCGCGACCGCCGGGCAAGCGATCACGCTCGATTTCGGCACCCCTCTCGCGGCGGGAGGCACCGGGCTCGACGGTATCACGCAGTTTGCCTCGCCTTCCGGCGTGTCGAGCCAGAACCAAGACGGCTATCCCTCCGGTGATTTCGGCGGTGTGGCCGTGGACGGCCGTGGCGTCGTTCTGGGCCTCTACACCAACGGCCAGCGCATCCCCATCGGCCAGCTCGCGATCGCGAAGTTCCGAGCGAACGAAGGGCTGAGCCGCGCGGGCCAAAACCTCTGGGTCGAAACGCGCGAGAGCGGCTCCGCCGCGCTCGGCGTGGCGGGCAGTGGTGGCCGCGGCGCAGTGACGGCGGGCGCGCTCGAGGGGTCCAACGTGGATCTCGCCGAAGAGTTCATCGGGCTGATTCAACACCAGCGCTCGTTCTCGGCGAACTCGAAGACGATCACGACCGCCGACGAGATGCTCCAAGAGCTCATCAGCATCAAGCGCTGATCACGAATGGTGCGTCGCTTCGACCGGGAGAGGCCATCATGAGCAACGAGCAGCCCAAATCGCGGAAGCGGCCGTGGCTCCGCTCTCTCTCGGTCGCTTCGCTCGTGCTCTTGGCGACGGGAGCGGCCGTGGGCGGGACGGTGTACGGTCCCCGCGTCCTCGCATTCCGCGGGGACCCTTCGGACCCCGACGTCGGTTTCGTGACGAACTTCCAACCGATCGTCGTGGACGTGAAGAACGAGCGCGGCGAGCTGCACCACGTGAAGGTCGGGCTCGCTGCCGAGCTCAAAGACGACGTGGAAGAGGACGCGATCAGAAACTACATGCCGCGCGGTCGTGAGGCGGCGATCGAGTACCTGCGCACCAGCGACTACGAGACGCTCACCGATCCCAAGCGCTTCGACGCCGTGCGGCGCGAGCTCAGCGAGCGCGTGAGCGCGGCCATGGGCAAAAAACGCGTCAACCGCATTCTGGTCACCGATTTCGTCGCTCAATGAGTCAAAGCAGCGCTCGCGTCTTTCCGTTCACGCCGCCCCCACCGCGACCGTCCGCGTTCCCGGTGCGCGAGGGGCCGGCCGCCGTGCGCCCCATCGACATCGCGGGTCGCGAACGGACCCTGCGGGCGGCCATGCAGGCGATGACGCGCATCGCGAACGAGTTCGCGCGCGGTGCACGGCGCTCCCTTCCCTTCCTCACGCGCCGTCGCGCCCGCCTGCTCGCCGACGCCGTATCCCTCTCACCGCTCGCGGCGACGGCGATCGCCGAGCTCGGCCCCTCGTTCGAGGTTCTGCTCGGAGCCGACGACACCGCGGCCTGGGGGAGCCTGTGGTTCAACGCACCCGCCTTGGGCGTGCTGCTCGAAGGGACGCTCGGCGGGCGTGAAGGCACGACCGTGATCGCGCTCGGCGCCGATCTCACGGCCGCCCAACGCGCGGTCGTCTCCCGCATCGCGCGAGCGCTGAGCGAAGAGCTCATCGACGCCGTGCGGAACGAAGTCGGCATCGAGCTGCGCATCGAAAGCCTCTCCGCGCGACGGCGCGGCGAAACATTGCACTTTACCGAAGCCGACGGGCTGCGCGTCGACTGTACGATCGAGGGCGACACCTCGGGCGCCACCGTCGGCATCGTGGTCGCCGCCGAGGCGCTCGAAAGCGCCGCGAAGCGCGCCGAGGGCGCTCCGGAGGACGCGGCGGATCCCGAGATGGCTCGCGCGCTGTACGGCGTCCCGGTCGAGGTGTCCGCGGAGCTCGGACGCCTGCGCCTCGGTCTCCACAAGGTGCTGAGCCTCACCGTAGGACAAGTACTCCGGCTTCCCACCGCCACCGACGATCCGGTCGTCGTGCGGGTGGGCGGCGTCGTCAAGTTCCAGGGCGCACCCGTCGTCTCGCGCGGCCAGCTCTCCGTCGAGATTCGAGGTCGGCACGAAGAATGAATGGCGGGCGGGTATGAACGACCCGAACCGCCCCGCGCAGAACAACACCCCGAACGCATCCGCGGCACCTCGCCCGAGCCTGGCGGATGCCCTCGGCGTTTCCGCGGGGGGAGCGCCCAGCCGAAACGACTCGCCACGCGGCATCGACGCGCTTTCGTTCGTGATGGACGTTCCCGTGGAGATCACCGTCGAGCTGGGCCGCAAAAGCTTGAAGATCGCAGACGTTCTGCGGCTCGGTCCCGGCTCGGTCGTCGAGCTCGGCAAGGACAACGGCGAGCCGCTCGACCTGTACGTCAACAATCGGCTCGTCGCGCGCGGCGAGGCCGTCGTCGTCGGCGAACGCTACGGCATCCGGCTCACCGAGGTGCTCGTCGCCGAATCCGGCCTGCCCGCAGCGAAGGAGGCGTGAGGTGCGGAGCGTCCGAACCGCAGCGGCGATCCTGACGGTAGTCGTCAGTGCGTTGACGGCTCCACGCGCAGCGCGCGCGGCCACTCCCACCGCGACGCCCGCAGCGTCCGCCAAGCCCGCGGCGTCCCCGGCACCCGCAGCATCCGCCACGCCCACAACGCCTCCGGCAGTCTCCGCAGCCGCTCCGATGGGCGCGCCCGAGCGGAACGCGCTGCCCGCGCCGGCCACACCTCCGAAGCCAGCAGCCCCCGCGAGCTCGGCGAAGCCGGACTGGCTGCGCACGAAGAGCGACGAGCCCGCCGACGCTCCGCCCGCTCCGAGTGGATGGACGACCTCGCGGGTGTTGGCGCTGCTGCTCGTCGCCGGGCTCGGGGGCTTCGCCGTCGTGCAGCGGCGGCGGCGACGGTCCGCGTCCCCGATCCCCGGCGCCTCCGGCCTGCGCGTGCTCGAGAGCGCCCGCATCGGACCGAAGGCGTATCTCGTCACGGCAGCTGTCGGAAAGCGCGTGCTCGTCCTCGGCGTGACCGACCAGAGCGTCTCTCGGCTCGGCGTGCTTCGCGGCAACCCTGCTGCCGAGGCGACGTCTGCGCGCGAGGTGACGAGCGCCGCGAACGACGCCGCTCCACGCACGCCGCGGGAGCGCATCGTCCCGAAAGACACGAGCTTCGCGACGATGCTGCGATCTGCGCTCGGCATCCCCCGCGCCGAAAAACCCGACGATCTGCTGATGACGGCGAGCCGCACGCGCGAGGTGCTCGACCTCGGCGCCACCACGCCGCAGGGCCGCCCCCGCGCCACGCCGGAGAGCGACGAACCGCTCATCGACGTCGAGGCGCAAGCCGCGGGGCTCGTCCGTCGGTTGAAGGAAAAGAAGCCATGAATCCGGCGACGGATCTGATCGAGTCGCAGGCGCTCGCGCCCTCGATCAAGGTTCTCCTCCTCCTCACGCTCCTCGCGCTCCTGCCGGCGCTGATCCTCACGGCGACCTCGTTCGTGCGCACCGTGGTCGTGCTCTCGTTCCTGCGCATCGGGCTCGGCGCCGCACAGACGCCGCCGAACCAGGTGATCATCGGGATCGCACTCTTCCTGTCGTTCTTCACCATGTCCCCGGTCATCGGGGAAATGAAGGCCGCCGGATACGAGCCGTATCGCCGCGCCGAGATCACGGAGCTCCAAGCGCTCGAACGAGCGAGCATCCCGCTCAAGCGCTTCATGCTCCGCCAAACGCGCGAGGAAGACCTGCGCCTCTTCCAAGGAGCCGCCAACGCTCCCTTGCCTCCATCGCCCGACGAGGTCGCGTTGCACGTCGCGCTGCCCGCCTTCGCGATTTCCGAGCTGACCACGGCCTTTCAGATGGGCGTCATCATCCTCCTGCCTTTCCTCGTCGTCGATCTCGCCGTGGCCTCTCTCCTGATGAGCATGGGCATGATCATGGTTCCGCCCGCAACGCTCAGCTTGCCCATCAAGCTCCTGCTTTTCGTGCTCGTCGACGGCTGGAACCTGGTGACCGGCTCGATTCTCAGGAGCTTCCTATGACCACCGACGGTGCAGTCGATCTGTTGCGTGCGGCCCTGATCGCGGCTGCGAAAGTCGCAGGCCCCATGCTGCTCGTGGCGCTCGTCGTGGGCATTCTGGTCGGGGTGCTCCAAGCCGCGACCCAGGTCAACGAGGCGAGCGTCAGCTTCGTGTCGAAGCTCCTCGCGGTCGGCGCCACGACGGTCGTGCTCGGCTCGTGGACGCTGAACCAACTCATCGACTACACGTCGCGCACGCTCGCCTCGATCGCCGACGTGCTCCGGTGACTCCGCTCGAGGCCTGGCTCCGCTCCGAAGCGCTCGCGTTCGCGCTCGCGACGGGGCGCATCGCCGGCATGATTGCCGTCACGCCCCTCGCCTGGAGCGTCGCGCCGCTTCGTGTGCGCGTGGGGCTGACGCTGCTGCTCGCGTTCTTCGTTCACGGCGCCTCTCACCCCGCGCTCCTGCGCCCGGAGCTCGCGGGCGAGCTCGACCTCGCGCTCGCCATGGGCACCGAGGTGTTCGTCGGTATCGCATTCGGTCTCGTCGTGCGCTTCGCGCTCATGGTCGGCCAGATCATCGGCGAGGTCATAACGCCGGTGATCGGCCTCGGGGCGGCACAGGTTTTCGACCCTCATTCTCACATCATGAGCAGCGTGCTCACCACGATGCTCCGCCACTTCGCGATTCTGATCGCGCTCGTCACGGGCCTGCACCGGGTGGTTCTGGCGGGCCTGCTCGGCAGCTTCCAGGTGCTGCCGGCCGGAGGCTTGTGGGATCCAGGGCGCGCTGCGCCGACGCTGCTCGTCCTTTCCGCCGAGCTCTTCGCGAGCGCCATTCGCATCGCCTTGCCCGTGATCGGCGTGGTCTTCGTCACGCAGCTCGCGCTCGCCTTCGTAGCTCGGGCGGCGCCGGCGGTGCAAATCTTCCACGTCGGGTTGGGTGTCACGCTCGCCGTGGGCCTCCTCGTCCTGGTGCTCGTCGCGCCCGACGTCGCCTACCAGCTCGCGGCGGAGCTGTCCCACGTTCCGGCCCGCCTCGAACGCCTTCTGTTGGAGGTCGGAGCGCGGCGATGAGCGAGCACGACGACGGCGAGAAAACGGAGGAAGCCACTCCAGAACGCAGACGCCGCGCGCGCGAACAAGGCCAGTTCCCCCGCTCCAAAGACGCTCAGGCCGTGGCCGCGTCGCTCGCCGTGCTCCTTTCTCTGACGGCGCTCTCCAGCGAGTACGGCGCGCTGCTCGAGACGTATACGAAGCACCACTTCGGGGAGCCTTATGCGCTCGTCCACGGCGAGGTGGGACGCGTGTTCGCCGATCTCGGCGGAATCGTCCTCCGCCTCGTCGTACCGCCGGCGTGCATCGCGTGGGCCATGGGTTTATTCGTGGTTTTCGCCGAAGCCGGAATCGAGCCCCGCCTCGAGCTCTTACTGCCCAACTGGAACCGGCTGAACCCGGTGACGCGCCTGCGCCAGGTGCTCTCGCCCAGACAACAGGCCATCACGGGCCTGCTCACGCTCGCCCGCGTCGTCGTGATCGGAGCCGTCAGCGCGCTTCTGCTCCGCGACGCCTTCCCGCTGATCGCCCGCCTGACGCGCGCCGAGCTCGGAGCCGCGGTGCACGAAGTGCTGACGGTGGCGATGCGCTTCTCGCTGTGGGCGTCGGTCGCGCTCGTGGTGCTCGCCGCCCTCGACTACTTCCAGAGCTGGCTGCAGCACGAGCGCAGCATCCGCATGACCAAGCAGGAGGTCAAGGAGGAGCACCACCAACAGGAAGGCAATCCTCGGGTCCGCGCGAAGCAGCGCGCCCGCGCCCGAGAAATCGTCCGACGCGGGCTCGCGAAAGAAGTGAAGCAGGCGGACGTCGTGGTCGCGAACCCCACGCACATTTCGGTAGTCCTCCGGTATCGCCCCGAACGAGGAGCCCCCATCGTCTCCGCGAAGGGGTACGACGAAATCGCGCTCTACATCCGAAAGCTCGCGAAGGAGCACGACGTCCCCGTGGTCGAGAACCGCCCCCTCGCACGGGCCCTCGCCGCGAGCGTGCGCGTCGGTCGCCCCGTTCCCGTCGAGCTCTATGCGGCCGTCGCCGAAGTGCTCGCGTTCGTGTACCGAACCAAGATGGCGCGACAGCGTGGCCGGCGCGGCCTCTCCGTCGAACGTCCACGGCACGTTTCTCGCAAATTCGAGCCCTCGTGAGCTCCGGCGTCTCGACGGATACGCGTTCGTCCCACACGGCAGACGTCCTCCTACCGTTGGCGATGGTGGCCATCGTCCTGATGATGGTCATGCCGCTGCCGGCCTTCCTCGTGGACGTGATGCTGGCGGTCAGCCTCGCGGTCTCGATCGGGGTCTTCTTGATCGGCCTGTTCATGGAGCAACCGCTCCAGTTCAGCGCGTTTCCCGCGGTGATTCTGGTCGCGACGCTGCTCCGGCTCGGCCTGAACATCGCGACGACTCGCCTGATTCTGCTGCACGGACACGAGGGCCACGGGGCGGCCGGCCGTGTCGTGGAGACCTTCGGCCGGCTCGTCATCGAGGGCAACGTCGTCGTCGGCCTCGTGGTGTTCCTGATCCTCGTGGTGATCAACTTCGTCGTCATCACGAAGGGCGCCGGCCGCGTCGCCGAGGTGGCGGCCCGTTTCGCCCTCGACGGCATGCCGGGCAAGCAGATGGCCATCGATGCCGACCTCAACGCCGGCATCATCACGGCGGAGCAGGCGCGCGAGCGCCGAAGCGCCGTCGAGCGCGAGGCCGACTTCTTCGGCGCCATGGACGGCGCGAGCAAGTTCGTCAAAGGCGACGCGATCGCGGGCCTGCTCATCACCGCGATCAACCTGATTGCCGGCCTCCTCCTCGGGCTCTCCGCCGGCATGCCGCTCGGCGATGCGGTGGAGACCTTCTCGGTGCTCTCGGTCGGGGATGCCCTGGTCTCGCAGATGCCGGCACTCTTGATCTCCACCGCGGCAGGTGTGGTCGTCACGCGTTCCGCCACGGGCGATCAGCTCGGCCGCGCCCTGCGCACGCAGTTGCTCGGCAGTCGGCGCGCCGTCGCCGCGACCGCCGGAGTTCTGACGCTGTTCGGTTTTCTGCCGGGCATGCCGGCGTTGCCCTTCTTCGCCCTCGCCGCCGGGCTCGCCCTCACCGCCCGCAAGCTCACCGACGCGGCAACCGAGCCCCTCGGTGAGAGCAGCCCTGCGGCTGCAACCGGAAGCGCGGATCCGACGGAAGACCTCGAAGCGGCGCTCCCACTCGACGTGCTCGCGCTCGAGGTCGGCTACGAGCTCGTTCCAGCCGTCGATCCGCAGATGGGCGGCACGCTCGTCGAGCGCATCTCCGCGCTCCGCAAGCAGATCGCCCTCGACTACGGAGTCGTCATCCCTCCCGTCCACATCCGCGACCACCTCGAGCTCGAACCGGGCCAGTACCGCATCCTTCTGCTCGGCACCGAGCTCGCGCGGGGCACGACACGCGCGGGGCGCATGCTGGCGCTCGATGCTTCCGGCAATGCACCGGCGCTCGATGGCGAAGTGACGCGCGATCCGGCGTTCGGAACGCCGGCGCGGTGGATCTCGGTGCGTGATCGCGACCTCGCGGAAGCGCTCGGCTACACGGTGGTCGATCACGCGACCGTGATCGCGACCCACCTCGCCGAGGTCGTGCGCACCAATCTGCACAACATCCTCGGCCGCCCCGAGCTCGAGCACATCTTCGGCGTCTTCTCGAAGAGCACCCCGAAGCTCGTCGAGGAGCTGGTACCGAACTTGCTCTCCTTCGCGGAGGTGCTCAAGGTGTTCCGCAATCTACTCCGCGAAGGCGTCTCGGTTCGGGACGTTCGGACGATCGTCGAAAGTCTGATCGAGCTCGCCCCTTCCACGCGCGACACCGAACAACTCACCGAGCTCGTCCGTCAGCGGCTCTCCCGTCAAATCAGCAACGCGTTCAAGGGCCCCGACGGCACCATCGAGGCGCTCGTGCTCGATCCGCCGGTGGAGGAGATGTTCCGCCGCTCGCTCCGCGAAATCGCGGCGGGCTCCGGCGGCGCTCTCGACCCCGAGCAAGCCCGCAGGCTCGGACTGAACCTCGAAGCCGCAATGGGCCGCCTCTCGGCCACGGGTCGTCGCCCGTGCCTGATCACGAGCCCCGACATTCGCCGCTATCTCCGAGCATTCGCCGAGCGCCGCTGTCCGTCGCTCGCAGTGCTCTCGTTCCGTGAGCTCGAACCCGACGTGAGCATTCGACCCTTCGAATCGGTCTCGCTCTCCGCCGCCGCCTGAAGCGTTCCTCCGGAGGTCCTCTGTGCAATACCAAACGTTCCGCGGATCCAACGTCAACGAAGCCCTCGCCGCAGTACGCGCGGCCCTCGGACCCGAAGCCGTCATCGATTCGACGCGTTACGTGACGAACGGCCGACGCGGCGCGCTCGGGTACTCGTACGTCGAGATCAGCGCCGCTCCTCCGAAACGCCCCACCGCCGCTCGCCCTGCGAAGGCGCTCCCGGCTTCGGACTCGGCGCTCCCGCACCCCCGAGAGGCGCGCGCCGCCGACGCGTTCGATCCCCAGTCGTTCGCGCGTGAGCTCGAGAGCATGCGGGCGCTTTTGGAAGAGCTCTGCGCGCAGCGTACGCCGCGCGATCAGGCGCTCGCGCTCCTCGCCGCCGCCGGCATCGAAGGCGAGCTCGCCCGCGCGGTCGTCAAAGGGACGCGCGCGCCTCGGGGCCCGGCGCTCCTCCGTCCCTGGCTGCGCAAGCGGCTCACCGACCACATCCGCATCCAGCCGAGTCCCATCGCCGCCGAGGGCCCGCAGCTCGTCGCGTGCGTCGGTCCGACCGGCGCCGGCAAGACGACGACGCTGGCGAAGCTCGCTGCGCGGGCGCGACTCGATCTCGATCGCTCGGTCGGCGTCATCTCGCTCGATACCTTCCGCGTCGGCGCCGCGGAACAGTGGAAGCGCTATGCGCGCCTGCTCGGCGTTCCCTTCCACGTGGCCGCGGACGCCGATGCGTTCGCACGAGCCCTCGCTTCGCTCGACGTCGACGTGCTGCTCGTCGATACCGCGGGCCGCGTGCCCGGGGAACCGGAGAGCGACTGGATACTGCCCGCCTGCCTCGAGCGCGTGTCGAACCGCACCCTCCACGTGCTGGGCGTCCTGCCCGCGTGGCTGTCGGCGCGCGATGCGAAGCGTGCGCTGTCGCTCTACTCCGATCCGGCGCCGACCGGCATCGTGGTGACGAAACTCGACGAGGCCTCGGCCGTGGGCGGCCCGGTGCAGGAGGCTTCGTTGCGCGAGCTGCCGATCCCGTACTTGTGCCGCGGCCCCCGCGTGCCCGACGACATCGAGGACGCGAGCACCGCCGCGGTGCTCGACGCGCTGCTCAGGGAGCCGTCCTGATCGCTGGAGTCACATCGTGACGGCGGCGGTTCCCCTGCACGAATCCGTGAGCTCGCCCGAGCACGAGCAGCGGCTCTACGAGCGCTACATGCCGCTCGTGCGTCGGATCGCGATGCGCGTCGTTCGCACGCTCCCGGCGAACGTCACGCTCGACGATCTGCTTTCGGCGGGCTGGCTCGGCCTCTCCGAAGCCCTGGGGCGCCGCACGTCGGCGATGAACGAGGAGCAATTCGAGGCCTATGCGTCGCACCGGGTCCGCGGGGCCATCCTCGATCATCTGCGAATGCTCGATCCGCTCTCGCGCAAGCTGCGCGGCGCCTCCCGCCGGATCACGGAGGTGACCGCGCAGCTCGGCGTGCGCCTCGGCCGCGCTCCGACGGAGGAAGAAATCTCCGCGGAGCTCGGCGTCTCGCTCCCCGAGTACCACAAGCTGCTCGGCGACATCGCCAACGGCGGCCTCGCACGCCTCGAAATAATGGCGTCGGACGGGCCCGTGCAAGACACGACGCCCGAGCTGCTCGCCGAACGGCGCGAGATGGTGGATCGCATCGCGCACGCTCTCGATTCGCTCCCGGAACGGCTCAAGCTCGTCGTGGGTCTGCACTACCAGGAAGAATGCAGTTTCCGCGAGATTGGAGAGATTCTCGCGGTGCCGAGTCGCGCGGTTGGCCACTCCCACCCGAAACCCTTTATCCGTGGCG
>QGUH01000731.1 GCA_003242355.1 Pseudomonadota bacterium | reverse complement strand
TGATCTCCTTCGCCATGTTCTTCTTCGACTGCACCTTCACCAGCGCCGCAGTCAAAGTCGTCTTCCCATGGTCGATGTGACCGATCGTTCCGACGTTCACGTGGGGCTTCGTACGAACGAATTTCTCCTTGGCCATGACAACCTTTCGGGGGGTGCTTCGACGATTCTCTGTCTTTCGATGGGTCGGCTCGAGCCCACAACCAGGATTGAACTGGTGACCTCGTCCTTACCAAGGACGCGCTCTACCAACTGAGCTATGTGGGCAGGGGGTATCCCCAAAGGGATCGGGGGTGGCGCCGTCCGGCTGGACGTGCAGAGCGGGAGATGGGACTCGAACCCACGACGTTCAGCTTGGAAGGCTGACGCTCTACCAACTGAGCTACTCCCGCGAAGAGACGGGGCCATGCGGCGCCCCCGCCGGTGGAGGGTGTTGGATTCGAACCAACGTAGGCGGATGCCGGCAGGTTTACAGCCTGCTCCCTTTGGCCACTCGGGCAACCCTCCATGGGCGAACCCATCGACCGCCCGCGCCGGCCAGCTCGGAGCCGAAGCTCCGCGGGCCGACACGAACGTTGCCTTGAGCTGGCGAGGGGACTCGAACCCCTAACCACCTGTTTACAAAACAGGTGCTCTACCGGTTGAGCTACGCCAGCGAAAGCCCGGCACACCGCCGCCGCGCCCCGCGATGCGGAGCGACGCTGCGACGATAGGAGAGTGGAGCCGTGAGCCTGCATGCTCGAGTTCTGGCGATAACGATCCGGGCCGATGAGATTCGAGTCCTTCGCGCCGGGCCCCAGCCCCCGGTCAGGAAGACGGTGGCGCGCTCAAATGAGGCACCCCACCCTTCTTTCGACCACGCCCGACCGGCGCACGGGCCGATCGGGTGGCGAAGTACGGGTGGGCCGACGAGAACCGCGGTCTGGTAGCGCCGACCTTCCGGGCTGTCAAGCACAATTCATACCGACCCCCGTGAAGGTGGAGCCGGGCGGGAGCTAGCAGGAAAACCCAACGATTTCCAGAAAATCGCCCCGAATTTTCGTGCTCCTCTTGCGAAAGTCCCCCCCCGGGAGCGGCCCGTCTCGGAGGGGGTCAACGGGTCCCGGAGGGGGGCGTGGTTGCCCTCCCGGCCCCCGCTGCTTTCCCCGCGCCGGCGTGGCGGTTGCCGAGCTCCTCGAGCGCGGCCTCGAGGGTGGCGCGACTGTACGGGAGCCGATCGAGCGCCGCCTGCTCCGCCCGCACCTCGGCCTGGAGGTCCGCGCGGAGCCGCCGCGCTTGATCCACCCAGGCGGAGCGCTCGCCGGTGCGCTCCGCCATGCCGAGCGTGTGCTCCACCATCCCGAGCGCCTTCTCGAGCAGCACCGAGTACCGGAGCCGGAGCGCCCCCTCGAACAGCCGTCGCTTCTCGGGCGTGTCCCCGGATAGCGGCGTGATGCGCATCAGGTCACGGTGCAGAGCGGCATAGAGCTCGCCGACCCGCACCCCGGCCATCGTCGACCAGTGCGCGTCGTAGGCGCGCATCGCGTCCGAGTAGGCGCTCTGCGCCGCGAGCAAGAGCTCGCAGCGGCGCTCGAGCACCGTCGCGAAATCCGCCGGGAGCGGCACGAAGCCGATCCGCTCCGCACGGCGTCGCCGGAGCTCACCGAGCGCGAAGTAGAGCGCCGCCAGATCGCGCGAGATCCTCCCTGCTGCATCGAGCGCGTGCTCGTCGATGAGACTGCGTCCGCGCTCGACGTAGCTGCTCGCTGCGGGCTCGTCGTTCGCAGCGAGCCGTTCGAGCGCGCGTGCCGCGTGCAGGAGCACGCGATCGAACGGTCCGAGCTCGCCTTCGCGCGCGAGCACCGTCGACGCAAGCTCGCCGGCTTCTTGCCAACGCTCGAGGTGACACAGAATGCGCACCGCGCGGACGAGCGCCGGCAGCGCGAGCGGGCTGTGCGGATACGTACGCGCCAGGTCTTGGTAGCGGCGCGCTGCGAGATCGAGCGCACCACTCCGATCGCGCTCGTGCGCCGCCTGGAACAGAGCGTCGTCGGCGAGCTCACCGTGCGGATCGAGCGCCACGATGCGCTCGAAGGCGGAAGCCGCCTCCTCGTAGCGTCCCTCGTGCGCGATTTGGAGCGCTCGTTCGTACAGCTCGGGAATGCTCGTCGCCTCGTCGGGTGTCACCACGGTCCGTGGGACCACGATCGGTGACGAGGTGCCAGAAGGAGCCGTGCGCGGTGTCGGTGGAGGCGACGCGCAGGCGAGCGCAAGCAAAAACGGAAGCCCGCCGACGAGCCTCTTGGCTTTCCCGCTCGCACCCCGAACGTTCCGAAACCAGCGGGACTCGCGAGTGCACCGAGTGTCCCGTCGTGAGCCGAAATATCCAGTTTCTCGTTCTGGAATCCAGGAGACTTCGATCGGCAACCCGGGTCTGGGCCGCTGCCCTGGGGGGCGCGCTCCGCGGCACGGTTCTTTCCCTGTACTCTGGCCTGCTCGGGCCTTGAACTTGCATTCGGAACTCATGGGTGCAGGCGCGGGAACAACTCGCGACGTTCGGTGTTGACGGGGTAAGAACCCATCGTAATCTAATCGAGGTGCCGACGCTCCGCGCACCGCGCATCGGTCAGTCGACGGTCGCGAATCGACAAGGGGAAATGCGCGAAGACGGCGGTATCCGAGGAGGACAGTCATGAACGATCTGGTCAGCGATCGCATCCGCGAGCTCGAGCTCAAGCACCGGACTCTCGATGAAGCCGTCAATCGCCTCGGACGGCGCGCGTATCTCACGCCCGTCGAGCAACGCGAGTTCACCGAGCTCAAGAAGCGGAAGCTCATGACCAAGGATCAGCTCACACTTCTCCGTCGCTAGTACGTCGCAGCACCAGCCTCGCTGGCACCGCGCCGCGACGCTTCTCCGTCGGGCCGGCGGCGATGTACTAGCGAAACCACACGTCCCTCCGAAGCACGGGCTCCGTGCGGTGCCGGCCACGTCACCGGCTCCCTCGGAGCCCGTGGTGCATTTTCGACCCGACGAGGAAGCCGGAGCTCGACGACGTTCGCCCGGCGCGTCCGGCGCAGGCGGGCGCACGCCGGAAGCACGAACTCAAGGACCTCCGCCCCGCGCGTCGAGCGCGATCGC
>QGUH01000730.1 GCA_003242355.1 Pseudomonadota bacterium | reverse complement strand
CCTTGAGCGCGACCGGGTCGTTCATGAAGCCGCGGAACGTGCCGATTGCGTTCGAGCCGCCGCCCACGCAGGCGATCACCGCGTCCGGCAGCGCGCCCGATTGCTGCAGGCTCTGCTCGCGCGCTTCGCTCCCGATCACGCTCTGCAGCTCGGACACGAGCGCGGGGAAGGGATGCGGACCGGCTGCCGATCCCACGCAGTAGTGCGTCGTGCGCACGTTCGTCACCCAGTCGCGCAGCGCCTCGTTCATCGAATCCTTCAGCGTGCGCGACCCCGAGCTCACGGGCACCACGCGCGCCCCGAGCAGGTGCATGCGCGCGACGTTCGGCGCCTGCCGCTCCACGTCGATTTCGCCCATGTACACCTCGCACGGCAGCCCGAGCACCGCGCACGCCGTCGCCGTCGCCACGCCGTGCTGCCCCGCGCCCGTCTCGGCGATGATCCGCGTCTTGCCGAGCTTCTTCGCGAGCAGCACCTGGCCGAGCGCGTTGTTGATCTTGTGCGCGCCCGTGTGGCACAGGTCCTCGCGCTTGAGCAGAAGCTCGCCAATCCGCGTCCCCGACGGGTCGAGCGCGCGGGCGAGTCGCTCGGCGCGATACAGCGGCGTGGGCCGACCGACGTACTCGGCCAACCACGCCCGCCACTCGGCCTGAAACGCCGGGGTCCGGACGATCGTCTCGAGCGCGCGCTCGAGCTCTTCGAGGGCGGGGACGAGCGTCTCGGCCACGAACCGGCCGCCGAACTCGCCATAGTAGCCAGGACGGAGCTCTTGCATCTCGGAACGCCGGCTCTTAACCCGCCGCCCGCACAGTGTCGAGCGCGCCGCCGCGAGGGCCGAAGGGGCTGCCTCCAAGCAACCCGCGATGCCCGTGTCGAGCACGCCGGCGCAGGTCCGAGCTGCCTCGAATCCGCTCGCGATGCCCCTCCAAGCAACCCGCGATGCCCGCGCCGAGCACGCCGGCGCAGGACCGACAGGGCTGCCTCGAATCCGCTCGCGATGCCCGGTTACGAGCGCGGCGCCGCGAGGGTCGAAAGGGGGCTGCCTCGAAGCAGCCCGCGTGCACCAGTCCTGTGCCGCCCCGGGCAGGGGAGGGCGGACGACGAGACGGCTGCTGGGTTCTGCTACTCGCTCCTACACGTGCTCCGCCGTGGCCTGGAAATCGCACACCGTCCGGAACTTCGGGCACGGGAAGGTGTCTGCCGGGGGGTGTTTTCCACGAGAGCGCTTTGGGTGGTGCCGATCCTTTTCTCCATGGGGTGTGGGCAGAGTGGCCTGCGCGCGTCGGAAGCTCCCGGGCGGGTGCTTCCGTTGCGCACGGTTCGCCTCTACGAGACCGGGGTTGGCTACTTCGAGCGCTCGGGAAAGGTCTCGACGGAGGGGGAGGCGTTGCCCCTGCCCACCGCGCACATCGACGATGCGTTGAAGACGCTCGTCGTGCTCTCGCCGGGGGGGGCGCGCGTTTCGGGGGTGACGTTCGAGAGCGTCGTGAGCCGCGGGCTCGCGCGGTCGCTCGCGGGGTTGCCGAACGACCCGGAGCAGGCCGTGGGCTACCTCCAGGTGCTCGAGAGCCTGCGCGGCCTTTCGGTGGCCATCGAGACGAGGCGGGGGGAGCTGCGCGGGACGCTCGTCGAGGTGCGCGAGGAGCGACGCGGCGAGTACCCAGACGGCGAGGAGGGCGAGGCGGTTCGAGCGCAGGAGAAGCCCCGCGCTCCCCGGCAGAGTCCGTGGCCGTCGATTCGTTTGACCCTGCTCGACGAGGCGGGCGGCGTGCGTCGACTCTTCGCCGAGGACATCGAAGCCGTGCGCCCCACCGATCCGCACGCTGCCGAGCGACTCGGCTCGGCCGTGACCGCGCTCTCCGATCGCTCGGCGCGCGTGCGCCATCATCTCCGCGTGCTCGCGCAGAGCGCGGAGCCCGTACGGCTCGGGTACATCGCCGAGACGCCGGTGTGGCGCGCGACGTATCGCTTGCTGCTCGATCCCACGGGGAATCGCGGCCGCCTCCAGGGATGGGCGCTCGTCCACAACGACACCGACGAAACCTGGTCGAACGTCACCGTCGAGCTCGTCAACGGGCGCCCCGACTCGTTCCTCTTTCCGCTCGCCGCGCCCCGGTATTCACGGCGACCGCTCGCCGAGCCCGCGGACTACCTGTCGACGGTGCCCCAGCTCGCCGAGACGACCGCTGACGATATGTGGAGTGACTTCGGCATCGAAGGCGGCGTCGAAGGAGGAGTGGTGGGAGGATTCGGCGCCGGACACGGCCGCCTCGGCGGATCGCACGCCTCGGAGGGCGGCGGCGCCGACGCCAGCACCCGCGAGAGCGATTCGATCAGCATCGGCAACCTCGCCGAGATCGCGCAAGCCAGCGGCGTCGAGCAAGGCGCGCTGTTCAGCTACCGGCTCGCCGAGCGCGTCGATTTGCGGGCGCACGGCTCGGCGCTCTTGCCCTTCACCGATCAACGGCTCGAGATCGTGCGCCTCACCTGGTTCGATAGCTCCGACAGCGCGGGCCGGAGCGCCGCGCGCGTGCGCAACACCACCGCCCAGACGCTCCCTTCGGGCCCCGTTGCGGTCTACGAGCCGAGCGGCTTCGCCGGCGAAACGGCGTTGCCGCGCCTCAAGCCCGGCCAGCATGGCTTTCTGCGCTTCGGTGTGGATCTCGACATCGAGCTCGAACTCGAGCGGACCGAGCCCACCGAGCGCCTCCAGTCCCTCGACTTCGACAGAGGCCGCCTCCGCGAGCACTTCGTGCGCGCCCATCAGCGTCGTTACCGCTTCCAAAATCGCAGCGCGACGAGCCGCCTGGTTTACCTCGTGCTCGGCGTCGTCAACAACGCGCGCGTCGCAGGCGCCGACTCGCTCGACTACGACGAAACCACGAAGAGCCCCCTCGCGGTCGTGCGCGTCCCACCCAAGAGCCGCCACGAACGCACCGTCGCCATCGAGGAAGCCCTCGAGCGCTCCACGCGCATCGAAAAGCTCCCCCTCGATCGCCTCAAAACCCTCGCCACCGCCGACTTCCTCACCCCCGCCCAGCGCTCGGCCCTCACCGCCGCCACAACCCCCCTGCCGTCGCCCCACACCACCCCGCCCAAAAAGAAACCCCCCCCCCCCAAA
>QGUH01000019.1 GCA_003242355.1 Pseudomonadota bacterium | reverse complement strand
GCACCGAGCGCGCCGACCGGCGCGCCGGGAGCGCTGCTCTCCTGTTCGATCTCGAGCCGAACCTGGTTCGACTCGTTGACGTGCGGCGTGACCTTGATCTTGTTGCCGACCTCCGCACGCGGAGCGCTGAAGCCGCCGCCGAGGCCGAGCCCCAAAAGGCCCAGCGCGTTCGTCGTCTGCTGGCCGGCGAGACCGGCGAGCGCGCTGGCCGGCGCGCCGCCGATGTTCGTCTGCAGCGGAATGTCGTCACCGATGTTGATCTCGGCGGGAACGTTGTCCGTCGCGATCACGTGCGGCGTCGCGAGGATGTTCGACTTGCCACTGCTCGCCAGCGCGTTCACGACGATGCCGAAGGCGGGAATGCTGAACCCCGTGCCGAGCAGGTTGCTCGAATCCTGGAGATCGGGGCCGCGAACGCCCGCGGCGAACCCCTGGAGCAAGCTCGCGTCGGCGGGGAACGACACCGAGCGCGCAGCCCCCAATCCCCCGAGGAGCATCGTGCCATTCAACACGCCGCTGCTCTCGACCCTGTACCCGCCGTGGAAAGCGAGGCCGAGCTCGGTGGAGTCGGAGACGGCGAGGTCCATGATCACCGCTTCGATGAACACCTGCCGGCGCGGCTGATCGAGCTTGTCGACGACGAGGCGCAGCGTCGCGTAGTCGCGATTCGACGAGGTGATGAGCAGCGAATTGGTGCTCTTGTCGGGGGTGACCCGCACCTCCCCCTCGAACATGCCGCCGGCGTTCGCGGGGTCCTTCTTGTTGCCCCCGAGCATCTGCGTGAGCGTCTGCGCGAGCTCGTCGGCAATCGCGTGCTGCAACGGCAAGACGTGCACGCGGCCGCCCTCCACCGTGCGCGCGTCGAGCCGCTTGAGCAGCTCGAGCAGTCGGAGGTACGAGTCCTCCGTACCGACGATGATCATGCTGTTGCTGGCGTCGTCGGCAATCACCCGGCTGAGGCCCGAAGCGCTCGCCCCCGGTTGATTCGGCTTGCCGAGCTCGAAGAGCTCGTTCACGCGCTTGACGAGATCACTGGCCGAGCCGTTCCTCACCGGCTCGATCCACATGCGCTGCCCCGAGCCACCGACGTCGATCTCTTCGATGATGCGGATCAAACGGCGGACCTGATTCGCCGTATCCGTGATGATGAGCAGCTTGCCGGGGCCGTACACCGAGATGTCGGCCTCCTTGCTCTTGAACTTGTTCAGGATCGCGAGCACCTCTTCGGGAGTCGCGTGCTGCAGCCGGTAGAGCCGCGTCACGAAGCGATCCGAGTCCGGCACGGGCTCGCCGCGCGAGTAGATCGGCGTCGCCTGGTTCACCACGCCGGCGCTGTCCACGATCTTCAGGAAGCGCCCGTGGGGCACCACGGTCATCCCGTTCGCCTCAAGGATGGAGAGGAAGGCCTGATACGCCTCCTCCAACGTCACCGGCTCGGGCGAGACGACGGTGGCTTTGATCTGACGGACCTTGGCGCCGTAGATGAAACGCCGCCCCGTGAGCCCGCTGATGTGATTCACCAGCTCGGCGAGATCCGCGTCCTGGAGATTGAACTTCACGCGATGGCCGGGCGGCTTCGGCCGATACGGCACGTCCGCAGCCTGCGCGATCTTCTCCATGTCCGTGGGCAGCGCCCCCTGAGCGCCCGGCGGATCGGGATCGGTCTCGGTCGCGGCGGCTTCCGCGTTCCGCCCGCGCTGTCGCCGCGCAGGTGCGTTCCGCTGGGCTTGCTGACGAACGGGAGGGGCAGGTTCGGTCTCGGCCGCCTCGGAAGCGTCCGTCTCCGGGGCCTCGTCCTGGGCGACCGCAGGGAGCGCGCCGAGGAAGCACAGCAAGGAGGAGGAGAAAAGCAGGGTTCGTTTCACGCGGACACACTCACTTGATGCGGTAATCGATGCTGACCGGGGAACCGCGGCGATTGACTTTGACGTTCAGGTTGCTCGCAGTGCGGAGCCGCGCGTACGCCTCGAGCGCCTTCTCGGGGCTCGCCATGTTGAAGCCGTTGATGCTCTCGAGTCGGTCGCCGTTCTGCAGACCGAGCGCCCCGAGCAACGTGTCCGGCCGTATCCCGAACAAGCGAACGCCCACGACCTTGCCGTCTTTCTGCTCCGGGACGATGCGCGCCGAACGCATGAGCTCCGCCTGATCCTCGAGGATCTTGTCGACGACGGTCCGATCGACGTTGAACTCGGTGTCGCTCACCTTCTGGATCTTCGAGGCGATCTCGGGGGGCAGCGGCTTCGGCCCGCGGCGCCCCGACGTGGGCGGCGGCAGCGGCGCGGGCGGTTCGGCCTGAGGCGGCGGCGGCGTGGCTGCCGCCGAAGGCGTCGCGGACGCCGCGCTCGCGGAGCGGAAGAGCTGCGCCTGACAGAGCTGTCCCCCGCCCGAGAGCCACACCGCGGGCGTCGCTTCCCGCGGGTTGTAACCGATGAACACGACCTTCTTTCCCTGCACCTCGTCGCCGGCGCGCCGCATGCGGGGCTGCGGCTCGCCGTTCGCCTGCAACGCGGCGACGGACCACGAAGGGTCGCTCGACTCCGTCACGATCAACGCGTTGATGCCCTCGCACGGCGGCGCCGAGAGGGGATCCGAGAAGTCGAGCTCGGGGGGCGGCGCCACGGTCTCCTCGGGCTTCGGGTGCAAAGGGCCCGTGACGGAATCGAACGGGTTGCGATCGATGATCGGGTCCGCCGACCGCGGCTCGCGCCGCGGCAACGACGGTGGCGTCGAAGGCGGCAACACCTGCCCCTTGTCGCCGCCCGTCGGCGTGAGCAACGCAGCGCCGAACAGCTCCGTCGCGCCGGACGCCTGGAAGTAGGCGGCCGTCGCGATCAGAGCGAGAACGACGAGCAGGTAATATTTCCGGAGCAGCGAGTCCAAAGCCACCGGTCCGCCCCGTATAAAGCGATTGCCGTGCCAACGGTCAAGCCCCGCGGATCCGCGAGAGAACCTGGAAAACGGGCGCCGGGGCGCGACGCTCGCTTCGCCACTTTGGCAAGAACCGCCTCCGATGGACGGCTCTGCTGACAACTTGTCATGCGTCCGATTCGCCGAGCTTTCTGTAGATGGTGCGCGTCGAAATGCCGAGGAGCTGCGCGGCGAGCGACTTGTCTCCCCCAGTGTGCTTGAGCGTCTCCCGGATCGCCCGGTGCTCGATCTCCGACAGCGGCGTTCCGATGGTGAACGTCAGCGACGTCGCTCCGGGGGCAGAAGCGTTCGCGACCGCGTCCGGCAAATCACCGAGCCCGATGCAGTCGGTCCGGCACAGCACGGCCGCGCGTTCGATCACGTTCTCGAGCTCGCGAACGTTGCCGGGCCAGGAGTAATCGGTGAGCTTCTGCAAAACTTCGGGGCTTACCCCGAGCCGCGGGCGCCCATTCTTCCGACAGTAGAGCCCGAGGAAGTGATCCACGAGCAACGGAATGTCTTCGCGCCGGGCGCGGAGCGGGGGCGCCGTGATCGCGATCACGTTGAGGCGGTAATAGAGATCTTCCCGGAAGCGGCCCGCCTCGACCTCGGCGAGCAGATCGCGATTGGTGGCCGCGACGATTCGCGCGTCGCTCTTCTCGACCCGCCCACCGACCGGCTCGTATTCCCCTTCCTGCAGCACCCGCAGAATTTTCACCTGTACCTGCGGACTGAGCTCGCCGATCTCGTCGAGGAACAGCGTGCCGCCTCGAGCCCGCGCAAAGCGTCCTTCGCGGCGCGTGACGGCGCCGGTGAACGCGCCGCGCTCGTGCCCGAAGAGCTCGGCCTCGAGGATCCCCTCCGGAATCGCGGCGCAGTTGACGGCCACGAAGGGTCCCGAAGCCCGCGCGCTCTTTTCGTGGATGAAGCGTGCGATGAGCTCCTTGCCCGTCCCACTTTCGCCGAGGATCAACACGGTGGCCGTAGAAGGGGCAGCCTGGGTGGCGACGTCGAGCACACGGCGCAGAGCGGGGCTCTGCCCGACGATCTCGCGATTCTTGAGGAGGCGAATCTCCTGCCGCAGGGAACGGTTCTCCTGCAGGAGCGACTGGCGCTCGGCGGCCTTCCGCACGCTCTTGACGATCGTCATGCGCTTGAGCGGCTTCTCGACGAAGTCGTACGCCCCTTCGCGCATGGCCTGAACGGCGACCTCGACCGTCCCGTAAGCCGTCATCAACACGACCTCGGTATCCGGCGACACTTCCTTGAGCGCCCGCAGCAGCTCGACACCGTTCGTCCCCGGCATCATCAGGTCCGTGAGCACGACCTGGACCCGATGGCGGCGCACGAGCTCGAGCGCGGCTTTCGCGTTCTGAGCCGTGAAAACGCGCATGCCCTCCCGCTGAAAGATTTTCTCGAGGGACGTCAGATTGCTCGCGTCGTCGTCGACGACCAGCACCGTGACCTCGGTCCCTCCGGGGGCAGGGACCTCACCGTTTTCTTCGGCGCGCTCGGCCCGGGCAGCTCCGGCATCCGTCATCGGGGCGACAATCTGTCAGAGCTGAAGGCAAGATGTCAAGCGAGTGACAAGTTGTCACGAACCGTCGAACCGGCCGCCAAGACAGGTAGGGTTCGGGAGTCTACTCGTGACAGGCCCCGGCGCCGGGGACCCGTCGCGCCTCGTCGAGGCCGAACGCGTTTCTCGGCTCGGGTACCATCCTTCGTGCGGCCGACTCGCGTGTGCGCCGGTAGTTTGGTGTGTGAGGAACGGGAACGATGGGCGAGCTCAAGGAAGGCGTGCTCCTCTTTTCTCTCAAGACGTTGATGGCGCGCGAAGACGAACGGCGCGCGCTCGAACGGTCGCAGGCCGAGCGTGAAGCGGCGCTGGCACGCGCTTCGTTCGAGGCCGCGGAGGCACGCCGCCTGACCCTCGAGCTTGCCCGAGAACGCGGAAAGCTCGAGCTCGTGGACCGCGAACGCGCGCGGCTCGCTCACGCGCTCGCGGAGCTCGAAGCGCTGCGCTCCGCCGAAAGCGAGCGCGCGCGAAGAGAAGCAGAGGAGCGTGCGCGCTACGAGCTCATCGCGCAAGAGAAAGCGCACGCGCAACGCATGGCGGAGATCCGCTCCATCACGCAGCACCATCGGGAGCGCGCTGCCGCCGTGCTCCTCGGGCTCATCCTGGTGGGAGCGATCGTGACATTGGCGCTCTCCCACTTCGGCCCGCGCGCCGAGCTCGAGCGCACGCGCACGGCGTGGGAGCGCTTGCTCCAAGCCGAGCGCGATCGCGCTGCGGAAGCCGCGCGCCTCTATCGCGAAGCGATCGAAAGTCGCGACGCCTTGGCACGCGAGCTCGAGCGCGTGCGTGCGGCGCAGGCGGCCGAGCGCACGTCCGGAGCGAAGCCTGGCGACCACTGAGCCGACGACGCGCACGCGCTTCGACGCGAAGCGTGCTCGACACGGTTTGCATTTTCTGGTTCAACGCTGACCCAGGAGAGCGTTGGACGCGCCTGCTTTCTTCACGGCCGCCAGAACGGGGTCGACCCCGCCCTTCGTCGCCCGCCTGACTCTGTTCATGGAGCGCCTGTACGGGGTCGATCCGGAGGGTAACGGCACGGAAACCGACGTCCCCGCGCTCAAGCTCTGCTTCGACTATCACGGCACCACGATCCGAGCGGCCGATCGACGGGATCGGTTCTTCGTGTCGACGCCTTCGGGCGTGGCCATGGTCGAGCGCGACCGCGCAGGAGAAGCGCGCGCGCAGTGCCTGCTCGAGAGCTTCGGAGCGGTCGAGATCGGCTGCCTCGAGACGCACGAGCCCTCGTTCGACTCCGAAGCGGACTACGTCCTTCCGCCCGACGGCAACGTCCACATCTGGTGCTCGTTCACGGCTTACGCGGTTCCCCAGCTCCGAGCGCTCGGCTGGGTCGTCGAGGTGGATCCGAGCTATCCGTACCAGGTCGCCGATCCCGAGAGCGCGTGGTACGCGGACCTGGAGCGCGGCGCCGACGACGAGCGCGACGACTGGTTCAGCTTGGAGCTCGGCGTCGAGATCGACGGCCGGCGCGTGAACCTCCTGCCCGCCCTGCTCGAGCTGCTCGACGAGGGCGGCGATGCCGCGAGCCTCGAGTCCCTGCTGCGAATGCCAGCGCGGTTCCGAGTTCTACCGGTCGGCGACGGACGCTACCTGCCCGTTCCCCCCGAACGGCTGCGCTCGCTCCTGCGCGTCGTGCTCGAGCTCTATCGCGGCGAACGCCTGACTGGCGGAGCGCTGCCGTTGCCACCGTCGCGCATCGGCGTCGTCTCGGAGCTCGATGCAGCGTTCGCGTCGACGGGGAAGCGCCTTTCGTGGCACGGCGATCTCGAGGGGTATGCCAAGGGCCGCTCCCTCGCCACGCGTCCTGGCGCGCCCGAGGCGGCGGTCGGTCTGCGGGCGGAGCTCCGTCCTTACCAGGCGGAGGGGCTCGCGTGGCTCCAACACCTTCGAGCCCACGACGCGGGCGGAATCCTCGCGGACGACATGGGGCTCGGGAAGACGTTGCAGACCATCGCCGCGCTCACCGTGGAGAAGGAGTCGGGCCGCGCGGATCGACCGAGCCTGGTGGTCGTGCCGAAGAGTCTGCTCGGCAACTGGCAACGCGAGCTCGCGAAGTTCGCGCCGGGCCTCCGCGTGTGCACGATCGCCGGGCCGCGACGCAGCGATCGCTTGGCAGAGCTGCCGACGGCGGACGTCGGCCTGGTCACCTATCCGGTGCTGCTCCGCGAGCACGAGCGCCTGCGCGCGCACGATTACCACTACCTCATCCTGGACGAAGCCCAGGCGATCAAGAATCCGCGCAGCCTCGCCCACGGCGCCGTGAAAGCCTTGTCTGCGCGGCATCGCCTCTGCCTCACCGGCACGCCGGTCGAGAATCATTTGGGAGAGCTCTGGGCGCTCTTCGACTTCTTGATGCCGGGGTTCCTCGGCGATCTCCCCCGCTTTCGGGCGCGCTACATGAGCGGAGCGGCCGACGTCGGGACCGATCGGCTGGAGGCGCTCCGGCGGACGGTTTCTCCTTTCATCCTGCGGCGCATGAAAGAGCACGTCGCGCGCGAGCTCCCGCCGAAGACGGAAATCGTGCGCCCCGTCGAGCTCGAGGGCGACCAGCGCGATTTGTACGAAAGCATCCGCGTCGCGGCACACAGCGAAGTCCGGCGCGTGATTCGCAAGAAGGGAGTCGCAAACTCGGCGATCGCGATCCTCGACGCCCTGATGAAGCTGCGGCAGGTCTGCTGCGATCCCCGCCTGGTCACGACCGCGTCGGCTCGCGAGGTCGCCCGCTCCGCCAAGTACGAGTCGTTCCTCGAGCTCGTGAAGCTCCAACTCGCTCAAGGGCGCCGCGTGCTCGTCTTTTCACAGTTTACGCGGATGCTGGCGCTGCTCGCGCGGGGACTCGACGAGCACGGCATTCGCTACGTCGAGCTCACCGGAGCCACCGTCGATCGCCAGCGCGCCGTCGATCGCTTCCAGTCGGGAGAGGTCGATCTGTTCCTGATCAGCCTCAAGGCGGGCGGCACCGGCCTCAATCTGACCCGCGCCGACACGGTGATTCACTACGACCCGTGGTGGAATTCGGCCGCCCAAGCCCAGGCCACCGATCGCGCCTACCGCATCGGCCAGACGTGCCCGGTGTTCGTCTACAAGCTCATCGTCGCGGGCAGCGTCGAGGAGCGCATGTTGCGCCTGCAGCAGAAGAAGGCGCAGCTTGCGAGCACGCTGCTCGGGACGCAATCCGCGGCCCCCGTGCTCGACGAGGCCGAGCTCGACGACCTGTTCGCGCCCCTGCCCGACTGACCGCCGCGCGCCCGGCCGACTGCATCCTCGAATCGGGCCCGCGGCGCCCGCTCGCCTGCGCCCGGCCGAACGCGTCCGACGCCGTCGGCGTCTCCGTCGTCGGCGCCCGGCCGAGCACGTTCCGACGTCGCCGTGAGCGTTCCCGTCGGTGACGCCCGGCGGAACGACTCCGATGCAGCGATCACCGTGACCGTTCCTGCCCCCTCGCCGAGCCCGGAATTCGGGCTTCTTCGTCGGGGAAGGCCGAAATCTTCGGTTCCCAGCTTCGGATTTCGCGGTCTGCCGTGCCGTCGAACCGCCGGTGATTCTTGCCAGGGACGGAGTCCGGCTGTAGGCATCGGCCCGTGACTCGATTCGACGATCTTCCGGGCGTTAGCGCGATGAGCCTGTACGTTCCGCCTTTCCGGGTGCGGCTCGACGATTGGTGCCGTTGGACCGGGAACGACTGGAACAAGGTGCGCGCGGTCGTGGGCGAAAGCTTTCGAGTGCTCGGCCGCGACGAGAACGTCTACACCATGGCCGCGAACGCGGCGCTCCGCCTGATCCTCGACAACGAGATCGACCCGCAACGCGTGGGTTTCCTCGGCCTCGGCACCGAGTCGAGCACGGACAACGCCGCGGGCGCCGTGATCGTGCGCGGCATGCTCGATCGTGCGCTCGAGAGTCTCGGGTTGCCGCGCCTCTCGCGGCACCTGGAGGTGCCGGAGTTCAAACACGCTTGTCTGGGCGGCATTTACGGCTTGAAGAACGCGCTCCGCTACGTCGCGCTCGACGGAAAGGATCGTCTCGCCATCGTGGTGAGCGCCGACGTGGCCGAGTACGAGCGCGGCAGCACCGGTGAGCAGACCCAGGGAGCCGGCGCGGTTGCGATGCTCGTCGAGCGCCACCCCAAGCTGTTCGCGGTGGACCTGATGCACGCGGGTAGCGCGTCCGATTACCGCGGCCCCGACTTCAGAAAGCCGCTCGCGCGCCACTTCACCGAGGGCTATGCCCCGCGCACCACGCGACCGAGCGATTTCCCCGTCTTCAGCGGCGAATACTCGACCTATTCGTACCTCGACGAGACGGTACACGCGGTCGAGAGCATGTTGGAGCGGTTGGGCGTCTCGCCGGGGCAATACTACGCGAGCGTCAAGAGCTTGTTCTTCCACCGGCCGTATCACCTCATGCCGGTGCGCGCGATGTCGTTCCTGTACGTGCGCGGCCTGGCGCGCGGCGACCACCATCGGGACGAGCTCGAGGAGCTCTGTGCCGCAGCCGGCGTCTCCGTCGACGCCGTGCTGAACGAGACGCACTCCTCCCCCGATCTGTTCGCGCACGTGCTCCAAGGCGGCGCCATCGTCGATCCGTACACGGCGACCAGCGCGGTGGCCGCCGTGCTCCGAAAACGTCCGAGCTTCCGCGACTTGCTCGCGGAGAAGATGAGCCTGGGCAGCGAGACCGTGAAGATGCTCGGAAACCTGTACAGCGCAGCGCTGCCGGCCTGGATTGGCGCTGGCCTCGAAGAAGCGGCCGAGAAAAAGCTCGAGCTCGATTACGCGACGATGATCGCGGTCGGCTACGGAAGCGGCGATGCCGCCGAGGCAATTCCGATCCATCCCGTTCCGGGGTGGGAGCGCCGAGCGGCGACCTTCCAGTCGGCGCGCGCCCTCGCAGACGCCGTGGATCTCACGCAGGCGCAATACGAATCGCTCCACGATCACCGGGAGCTGCCCGACATCACCTATGCTCCCCGCGATCGGTTCGTGATCAGCCGCGTGGGCACGGCCTACGAACGGTCGTTTCAGGACCTCGGCGTCGAGTACTACGAGTACGTCCGCTGAGGCTCGACCTCGGCCCGTGCTCCGGGCTCAGTGGTACAGGCCGGTGAACGCGAGTGTCGCCGAGAACGTGGAGACGTCCACCGATCGCTCGTCGCTGCCCGTGAGCGTCCCCGCGAAGCGCAGGAGCGGCCCGACCGACCACTCGCCAGCGACCCAGAAATCGTGTCCGAACCAGAAGGCGCCACCGAACCCACCCGTTTCCTGGATGTCGTCGTTGGCGTTCTTTTCGATGTTCACGCCGGCGAAACCGATGAACCCGCCGAAATGCCAGCCCTTGTTGGGCATGGGGAAGCCGTCGATGAACGCACCCACGACCGCCGCCTGGACGGCGCGATCCTGCTCGAGGCGCCCCCGCTCGAGATCCACCGACGGCGCCCCGAGCAACATCAAACCGCCTCCGATCGCCACACCGGGGCTCGGTGAGCCGCCGAGGAGGAGATCGAGCGAGAACTGCATGCCCGCGCCGCGGAGGTCGTCCCCGCTCGGATGGTCGTCGTCGAAAGTCGCCCAGAGCGAGCCAATGCCGAGATTGGCCCGCGCGTAGAAGCCGTCGTGCATGTGGTAGCTGCGCGGCTCGCTCGGCGGCGGTGGCGGCGCGGTCAAGTCGATGCGTCCCCGCGGCGGGGGGACGGAAGCAGGCTGCCCGAGCGCGGACTCGGCGAGAGCCCCGATCGATGCAGCGAGAAAGAAAGCGACGTATCGACGCTGTGAACGCATGGTTCCCGGGTCACCGATACCGCAATAGGGACCTGGCGAAAAGCAGGCTCGAAGTGGCACGCCGCACGCAGGATTTGCGTCACCTTCCGCCTCCAGCGCAACCCGTGCACTCTAGAACGCCGGCGCGCGCCGACCACCCATTCGGCTGCGAACGAGGGTTTCGAGCAGTGCCAACTCCGGTGCGTCTCTTGCTAGATTCGGGGCCACGGCTCCATCTCGAATCCCCCGCCAGCGCCGTTCCCGCTTTCGATTCGCCCCCTTCGAACGCCGAGTCGTTCGCAATCGGGGCGCCTGTGCGCTCGCCTCAGCCTTCGGCCGTAGCGCCGGGATTGACGACGTGGACGGGCGATCCCGTCAGAATGCCCCGTACGTTTTCCGCGGTGACCGCAATCAGCCGGCCGCGCGCCTCGGGGGTCGCCCAGGCCAGGTGCGGCGTAATGACGATTCGTGGAGCGGACAACAGCGGATTGTCGAGCGACGGCGGCTCGCTCGACAGGACGTCCACGGCCGCGCCGGCGATCACCCCTTCGCGCAAGGCGCGCGCGAGATCCGCCTCGTTGACGAGCCCGCCGCGGGCGGTGTTGAGCAAGACGGCGCGCCGCTTCATCGTGACGAGTCGTTCCCAGCGAACCAAGCCTTTGGTGGCTTCGGTGAGCGGGCAGTGGAGCGAAACGACGTCCGCTTCGGCGAAGACCCGATTCACGTCGACCGCCGTGACACCGGGGTCCGGAGGGTTTCGCCGCGAGCGCGTGGCGATGACGCGCATGCCGAACGCCAACGCGACGCGTGCGACCGCGCGGCCAATGCTGCCGTATCCGACGATGCCGAGCGTACGCCCCGAAAGCTCGAGTTGTGGCGTCCGCCAAAAGGAAAAATCGGCCGATCGCGCCCACTCTCCCTCCCGAACGAGAGCGGCGTGCATGCCGACCTGGCGATAGAGCTCGAACAGCAGCGCGAAGGTGTGCTCGACGACGCTCGGCGTGCTGTATTCGGGCACGTTGCATACGGGAATGCCGCGAGCCCGGGCCGCAGCGACGTCCACGACGTCGTAACCCGTCGCCAACACGCAGATGCCCCGCAACCCTGGAAGGCTCGCGAGCTCCGCCGCGCCGATTCGTGTCTTGTTGGTGATCACCACGTCGGCGTTGCGACATCTGTCGACGACCAGCTCCGGGGGTGTTCGGTCGTACGTTACGAGCTCACCCAGGGAAGCGATCGGCTCCCACGATGTATCACCCGGATTGGTGGTGAACGCGTCGAGAACCACGATGTGCTTCGACGAAGCCATGGCCTTATGCTAACTGTCGCCCGCGCAGCGAGGCCAGGCGTGATCGCTCGTCGTGCTCCTGCGGGCTCTGGGCAGCCGGCGATGCCGCGCCTGCGGTTCGATTTCCATTTCCCGACCGGAGGAGCCTCGACGCAGGACGGCGGGACGTTCGTCCCGAGGATCCCGTGCGTTCGAAGGTCCGAGGGTGAAATTCGGTGAAACAGGCATGACGATTCGCGACGACGACGTGCGGTCCAGAACATCCGACCGGGCTTCTGCTTCGGGCCGAACGGAGGAGCCGCCAGGGACCAAGAGCGAGGGTCCATCTCGCCGCAAGATCCCGCGACTTCCCGCGACTTTCGTCGAGGAGTTTTCCCGCCTCCCGATCGCACACGCGCTGCGGGAGGTGTTCCGCGAAGGCTACGACGCCCGGAAGCTCCGGAGAGACCTCGTCGCGGGCGCCACGGTGGCCATCGTCGCGCTTCCGCTTTCCATGGCGCTCGCCATCGCCACCGGTGTTCCGCCGCAGCACGGGCTGTACACCGCCATCGTCGCGGGCGCGTTCGTGGCAGCGCTCGGGGGCTCGCGCTTTCAGGTGACGGGGCCGACCGCGGCGTTCATCGTCGTGCTCGCGCCCGTCGTGAGCCAGTACGGGCTCGCTGGCTTGCTCACGGCGGGCTTGCTCGCCGGACTCATGTTGATCGCGATGGGGGTCGCTCGGCTCGGGCGTCTCATCGAGTTCATTCCGCACCCGGTCACGACGGGCTTTACCGCGGGAATCGCCACGGTGATTTTCGTTCTGCAGCTCAAGGATGCGCTCGGCCTCCAAGTCGAGGCGCTGCCGGAGCATTTCCCCGAGAAGGTCGCAGCCCTGTTTCGGGCCCGCGGAACGGTGTCGCTCCCGGACGTTGCGACCGCGGCCATCACCTTGCTCGTCCTCCTCGGCCTGCCGCGGCTGACGCGGCGCCTGCCCGCACCCCTGTTCGCCGTCGCCGCGGCGTCGGCCTCCGCGGCGCTGCTCAACGCGTTTTTTCCGGAGTTCGACCCGGCAACGGTCGGGAGCCGATTTCAATCCGAAGTGAACGGTCAATTGGTGCCGGGGATCCCGCGGGCCGTTCCGATGCCCGGTCTGCCCTGGGAAGGCACGCCCCTCACGCTGGACTGGATCCGGCAGCTGCTTCCGCCGGCGTTCACCATCGCCATCCTGGCCGCCATCGAATCGTTGCTCTCGGCGGTCATCGCCGACGGCATGACCGGCACGCGCCACGAGCCGAACTCGGAGCTCGTCGCGCTCGGAATCGGAAACGTCGCCGCTCCGCTCTTCGGCGGCATCCCCGCAACGGGCGCGTTGGCTCGAACCGCGACGAACTGTCGCGCCGGGGCCGCCCACCCCGTGGCCCCCCAGTTTCATCTGCGGGGGATCCGCTGTCCACAGCACCCC
>QGUH01000729.1 GCA_003242355.1 Pseudomonadota bacterium | reverse complement strand
CACCATCCGTTTGGTCTTCTTGTGGACGAGCAGGACCGTGCCGATGCCGCAGTTCGGGTGGCAGCCGCACTTGAGGGCGCCGAACTCCGCGCTCTGCCCCATCATCAGGTCGACGACGTCGCTGAACGGGTTCATCGCGCTCAGCGGGAACCAGTCGCGCAGCGGCTCGGTGACGCCCAGCTGGTCGTGGATGTCGTGCGCGAGATGACTCAGCGTGTAGCGGCGCTGCTTGCGCTCCGCGTCCGTGATGTCTTCGTCCCGCCCCGTGAAGCTCACGGGTTGGAACGACACGACCGTGATCTTGTCGGCGTTTTCGATCGCGAACTGGATCACGGGTCCCACCTGGTCGTTGTTGACGCCGTTCACCACGGTCACGACGAGGACCACGTCGATGCCGGCCGCGGCCAGGTTCTCGATGGCGCGGAGCTTCACGTCGAACAAATTGCCGACCTTGCGGTGGGAGTTCGCCTCGTTCCCCACACCATCGAACTGCAGGTAACAGAGCCGGAGCCCCTTCTCCTTCGCCTCCTTGCAGAAGTCCGGATCTTGTGCGAATCGAATGCCGTTCGAGGCGCATTGCACGCAGAAGTATCCGAGCTTTCTCGCGTACTCGATGGCTCTCAAAAAGTGCGGGCTCAGGGTCGGCTCTCCGCCGGAGAACTGCACGCTGAGCTGACGCCGGGGCTTTACCGTGACCGCATCGTCCAAGATCTTCTGGATGTCCTCCCACTCGAGCTCGTGCACGAACCCGACCTGGTTGGCGTCCATGAAGCACGGGTCGCACATCATGTTGCAGCGGTTGGTGAGGTCGACCGTGAGGACCGAGCCGCGCCCGTACTTGATCGACGAGGTGCCGTGCTCGCGGAGCTTCGTCTTGGGCGCTTCGAAGTCGCGCCCGGGGAAGAGCCGCTCGATGCGCGCGAGGAACGCCGGGTCGATGCTGAGGACGTCCTCGAACGTGCCATGCTGAGGACACGTCTTGCGCATCACGACGCGGCCGTTTTCCTCCAGGATTTGCGCGCGGATCTCGCCAGGGTGGCGACCGAGCAGCACCGACAGGTCGCGCTCGCCCGAGAGCACCGCGGCGCGCACCGTCTTCACGCACTCGGGGCACAGGGAATCCGTTTCCCGCGGCCAGCCGAGCTCGGGAAACGTGCGCTCCTCTTTACGGAGCAGGGGTCCGGGGGCCCAGGCGGGAGTGAAACGCGGCCCAGGGAAACGGTCCGCGTACGCTGCAACGAGCGGCCAGGCAACGCCGGCGGCACGTCGGAGCACTTCTTCCGCCTCGACCCCGATCCGGGAAAGCAAGTCGCTCATGGGGCGCGTAGCATACCCGAACGTCACCTAATGACCCGCCCGCAGGGCTTTCCGGCCTGCGGACCGCTGAACAACGGGCCGGCGATCCGCCGACACGCGGCCGTCACGAGCCGATCCACCGAGAGATGGTAGAGGGGGCGCGCTTGGAACGACCGCTCGTCATCGTGAGCGACGTGCACCTGTCGCACGCGGGGTCCAGAGAGACGGCGCGCGCGCTCGCGGCGCTCGTCGAGGCGCACCCGGGCGCGGAGCTCGTGGTCGCAGGGGACGCGTTCGGTCTCTCGAGCGATCCCGCACATCGCGATCCCATAGAGTCGCTGCTGGCGCTGCTCGGCACCTACCCCGACTTGATGGGGAGCCTTCGCCGTCACCTCGAGCGTGACGCGCCGGTCACCCTGATCGCCGGCAACCACGACGCGGCCATCGCGCGCCCGGAGGTGCGCAGCGCGTTGCTCGCGCAGCTCGAGCTCACGGAAGGCGCCCCGCTCGCGATCGAGCCGTGGTTCATTCGTCGCAACGGCGTCCACGTCGAGCATGGGCACCTCTGGGATCCGGACAACGCGCCCGCACATCCCCTCGCCTCGTGGTCGTCGCTGACCGAGCCGCTCGGCGTCGCGCTCACGCGGCGCTTCGTGTCGAAATACGGCGTCTGGCAGTTCGCGCATGCGCACGAGACCACGCTGGTCTCGGGCATTCGCCGTGCGTTCCGCCTCTTCGGGCCGAAAGCGCCGCTGCTCATCGCGCTCTATCTCTCGAGCTCGGGCCGGCTCTGCCTGGAAACCCTGCTCGACCGGGGCCTCACGCGCGAGCGCCTGCTCGGCAGCGCGCGCCTCGCGGAGGCGGCGCGCCGCGCTGGCCTGGACGAAGCGACGCTCGCCGCGCTGCTCGGCAAGGCGCCACGCCCCACGCACACCCAGTTCCGGAGCACGTTCCTCCGCCTCTACTACGATCGCATCGCGGCGGTGCTCGGCGCGGCGACGGGTGGGCTCGGGTTCCTCCTCCGGCCCACGCCGTTGCGCCTCTCGATGGCGCTCGGTTCGGCAGCGTACCTCGCGTGGAACGTGCGTCGCTCCGGGTCGCGGTACCAGAACATGCCGGTGCGGCGCCTCCGGGATGGCGCGCAGGTCGTGCGCGAGCTCACGGCAGCGGACCTCGTCGTGTTCGGCCACACGCACGTGCCCGAGTCGCAACCGGGCTACGAGAACGCCGGCTCGTTCGGGTACCCGGGGACCGGGCCCGGACGCCCGTTCATCGTCCTCGAGCGTGACGGCACTCCGCGGCCCTCGCGCTTTCCGTGGAACGGCTCGAGCTAACCTCCCCACGCGGGCACTTCGTCCCGACGCCGTTTTCCGCTCGTTTCGGCGCGTAACCGACCGTCGTCGCTCTTGGCGCGTGTTGCAGTCGACGCCGCGTCGGCCGAGTGCGCTTCGCCCAGAGTGACTCAGGGCCGGATGACCTGCGTTCCCTTCGGGGGCGTGAACACGAACTCGTTGGCCGGGATCTTCACGTTCACTTCCGGGTTCAAGAAGTCGAAGCGATTTCGGTTGCGCTGCGCATCGAGCAGGATCACGCGCCGCACCTGGTACGTGTTCGCGTCGATGTAGAGGAAGACCTTCTCGTACGCGGGCGTCGCTTCCTTGGGCTCGCCGAGCAGCACGTACCCGCCCTCGACGCGCATCTGCTTGGCGTCGAGCTTGGTGAGCTTGAACGAATCCTTCAGCTTGCCGGTGCCGGTGAGGAACGCGATTTTAAAAACATCGGAGCTTCCGGAAGACCACCTATGGGAGATATCGGGGGGTGGCCGATCAT
>QGUH01000728.1 GCA_003242355.1 Pseudomonadota bacterium | reverse complement strand
CGCGAAAATGTGCGGCGCCAACCCCCCCCTCAACCCGGTGCGGGCCGCGGGGGTGCAGCCCATTTTGGGGTGCGAGGTGAACGTCGCGCGCCCGACCGGCGGGGTCGATCACCTGGTTTTGCTCGCGGCCACCAAGGAAGGGTACAAGAACCTCATCGGGCTCGTTTCCGAGGGGCACCTCTCGCCGGCGAACCCGATCGCGCCGAGCATCACGCTCGACCAGCTCGAGGGGCGCTCGCGCGGTTTGGTCGCGCTCACGGGCTGCCTCGGGGGCGTCGTCGCCCAGCGGGTGCTCGAGCTCGGCCCCGACCATGCGGACCAAGTGCTCGGCGAGCTCAAGGAGCGCTTCGAGCCCGGGCACGTCTTCGTCGAGCTCCAAGATCACGGATTTCCCGAGCAGCCGATCCTGAACGACGTGCTCGTGCAGGCGGCGCGACGGCTGGATCTGCCGATCGTCGCGAGCAACGACGTACACTTCACGAGCAAGGACGACGGTCCGGCGCAGATTTATCTCGAGTGCGTGCGTCAGGGCCGCACCTACGAGCAGGCCGAGCCGCTCCACCACAAGAGCTTCGAGATGTACCTGAAGAGCCCCGAGGAGATGGGGGCTCTGTTCCGCGCGCTGCCGGAAGCGCTCTCGAACACGCTGCGCGTGGCCGAGATGTGCTCGGGGCTGAAGCTCGATCTCGGCAAGCCGATGCTGCCGCACTTTCCGGTTCCCGAGGGGTACGACACGGCCTCGTACCTTCGGCACGTCGCGCACAACGGCCTGGAGGAGCGTTTTCGGGAGTTCGCCGCCCACGGCAAGGAGGTGGACACCACGGCGTATCGCGAGCGCCTCGAGCGCGAGCTCGACGTGATCGTGGGCATGCAATACCCGGGCTACTTCCTCATCGTCTGGGACTTCATCCGCGAGGCAAAACAACGGGGCATTCCCGTGGGGCCGGGCCGCGGCTCGGGTGCGGGCTCGCTCGTCGCCTACGCGCTCGGGATCACGGAAATCGATCCGCTTCCGTACAACCTCCTGTTCGAGCGCTTCCTGAATCCGGAGCGCGTCAGCATGCCGGACTTCGACGTCGATTTCTGCATGGCCCGACGCGACGAAGTGATTCGCTACGTTGCCGAGAAATACGGCGTCGACAGCGTCGGGCAGATTGCCACGTTCCAGAACCTCAAGGCGCGCAGCGTGATCAAGGACGTCGCGCGCGCGATGGGGATCCCGGCTCAGGAAGCGCAGCGGCTCGCGAGCCTCGTCCCGGAAAAGGGGCAGGGCAAGATGTTCACCATCGAGGAGGCGCTCGAGGTCGAGCCGAAGCTCAAGCACCTCGTCGAAACCGACGAGCGGGTCGCGGAGCTCATCCGCCAGAGCAAGAAGCTCGAGGGCCTCACGCGGCACGCAGGGATGCATGCGGCGGGCGTCGTGATCAGCGACGGCAAGCTGTGGGATCACGTGCCGTGTTTCCGCAGCGACGCGACGATCGTCACCCAGTACGACAAGGACGACGTCGAGGCGGCGGGGCTCGTCAAGTTCGACTTCTTGGGCCTGAAGACGCTCACGGTCATCGACATCGCCGAGCGCCTCGTCAACGCACGCCCCGACCGCAAAGACGACCCGCTGAAGGTCTCCAAGCTGCCGCTCGACGATCGGGCGACGTACCAACTCATCGCGAGCGGCGAAACGACCGGCGTGTTCCAGCTCGAGTCGAGCGGCATGCAGCAGCTGCTCCGCCAGCTCAAACCCGACTGCTTCGAAGACATCGTCGCCGTGGTGGCGCTTTATCGCCCAGGGCCGCTCGGCACCGGCATGATCGACGACTTCATCGGCAGCAAGCACGGCAGAAAACCGATCCGCAAGCTGCATCCGTTGGTCGACGAGGTGCTCGCACCGACCTACGGCGTTCCCGTCTACCAGGAGCAGGTGATGCAGATCGCGCAGCGCCTCGCCGGCTACACGCTCGGCGGCGCGGACCTGCTCCGGCGCGCCATGGGCAAGAAGAAGGCCGAGGAGATGGCGCGCCAGCAGCAAATCTTCGTGGAGGGCGCCCTCAAGAACGGCGTTCCCGCGGAGACGGCGACGGCCATCTTCAAGGAGATCGAGGGCTTCGCGTCCTACGGGTTCAACAAGAGCCACTCGGCGGCGTACGCGCTCGTCACCTATCAGACGGCCTATCTCAAGGCGCACTACCCGACCGAGTTCTTCGCTGCCGCGCTCACCGCGGACAAGGACAAGATCGAGAAGGTCGTGCGCACGATCGCCGAAGCGCGGGCCTGGGGCGTGAGCGTGCTCCCGCCCGACATCAACGCGAGCGAGACCGATTTCACGGTCGTGTACGCGCATCCCGACGGTCGGGGAAAGAGCACGGGGAAGTTTCGCGATCCGTACGGGCCGCAGATTCGCTTCGGACTCGGCGCGGTGCGGGGCGTCGGTGAAGCAGCGCTCGAAACGATGTTCGAAGCGCGGCGCGCCGGAGGCCCGTTCCGGGATTTGTTCGATTTCGCCTCCCGGGTGGATGCAAAGCGTTTGAACAAAGGCGTGCTCGAAGCGCTCGTCCAGTGCGGCGCCTTCGACTCCGTGCTCGAGCCCCGCGGGATCTCCCGCGCTCGAGCGTTCGCGGCGATCGATCGGGCGCTCGAGCGATCGCGCAGCGCGACCCGCGATCGCGAGCGCGGCCAGACGAACCTCTTCGGGCTGTTCGAGCAGGCCGGCGGCGGCAACGGCGCGGCTTCCTCCGGGGACGAATACCCGGCGGCGGAAGAGTGGGACCGCATGGAGCTCTTGAAACGCGAGAAGGCGGCGCTCGGCTGTTACGTTTCCGGGCATCCGCTGCTCCGGTATCAGGGCAAGCTCGGGCGGCTCGGCGTGGTGCCGAGCTCCAAGCTGGCCGAGCAGAAGCCGTGGTCGACCGCGTGCGTGGCCGGCATGATCGAGAACTACCAGGAGCGCCTGTTCAAGGGCGGCGCAGGCGGTCGCGCGGCGTTCTTCGAGATCGAGGACCTTTACGGGCGGGTGAAGGCCAAGCTCAAGGGCGAGCGCATTGAGACCTTCGCCTTTTTGCTCACGAGCGGAGATCCGCTGCTCGTGAGCGGCAAGGTGAGCTTCCCGATGGGGACCGAAGAGAGCGACGAGGAGG
>QGUH01000727.1 GCA_003242355.1 Pseudomonadota bacterium | reverse complement strand
ATCGTGCTCAACATGGGCCTCGGGGAAGCGGTGGGGAACCCGAAGTTGATCGACGCGGCCGTGGCCGAGATGACCGCCATCGCCGGTCAGAAGCCGGTCGTCACGCGGGCGAAGAAGTCGATCGCCACGTTCAAGCTGCGCGAGGGCATGCCCATCGGCGTCAAGGTGACGCTGCGCCGCGAGCGGATGTGGGAGTTCTTCGACCGCCTGATCACGCTCGCGCTGCCGCGCGTGCGCGACTTCCGGGGAACCAGCCCGCGCGGCTTCGACGGCGCGGGGAATTACACCCTGGGTCTCCGGGAGCAGATCGTCTTTCCGGAGATCGACTTCGACAAGGTCGAGAAGATCAAGGGAATGAACATCACGTTCGTAACCACTGCCGAGACCGACGAGGAGGCCAAGGAGCTCCTCGGGTCTTTGGGAATGCCGTTCAGGAGCTGATTACATGGCGCGTGCGTGTCAGTGGGCAAAGATGAACCGTCCGCCCAAGTTCCGGACCCGTCTGGTCAACCGCTGCCGCTCCTGCGGCCGTGCTCGGGGCTTTTACCGAGACTTCGCGCTGTGCCGCGTCTGCCTGCGCATGATGGCGCTGCGCGGTGAGCTTCCTGGAGTCACGAAGGCGAGCTGGTAACAGTCATGGTGAGCGATCCGATTGCCGACATGCTGGCCCGTATCCGCAACGCGGCGATGGCTCGACACGAGCTGACGCGTTTGCCCGCGAGCAAGCTGAAGAAGGGGATTGCGGAGATCCTCAAGGCCGAAGGCTACGTGGCCGACGTGCGCCAGGAGGAGTGGGGGCCGAAGAAGCACCGCACGCTCACGATCGTGCTCAAGTACGGGCCCGATCGGAAGAGCGCCTTCCAGGGCATGCGCCGCGTGTCCCGGGCCGGGCGTCGCGTGTACGTGCGTCACGACGAGATTCCGCGCGTGTTGAGCGGCCTCGGCGTCTCGATCCTGAGCACGTCTCAGGGCCTCATGACCGACCGAGACGCTCGCAAGCGCAAGGTTGGCGGCGAGCTCTTGTGTGAGGTCTGGTGATGACACAGGCGGCAACGGAACAGGCTGCCCCGCAGCGGCGCGTTTCGCGCGTCGGCAAGCGACCGGTGATCGTCCCGAAGGGCGTGACGATCAACCTGAGCGGTACGCGCGTCGAGATTCAGGGACCGAAGGGCAAGCTGAATCTCGATTTGCCGGCCAACGTCGTTTGCAAGAAAGACGGCGATCGCATCGTGGTCGAGAGCACGGCCGAAGGGCGTGACGCCCCGCGCCTGCAAGGCCTCTGCCGCGCGCTGCTCGCGAGCAAGGTCAAGGGTGCGGCGGAGGGCTTCGAGCGTCAGCTCGAGCTCGTCGGTACCGGCTATCGCTGCGAGGTGAAGGGCCAGACGGTGTCCTTCTCGCTCGGGTTCTCGCATCCGACGCAGGTGGAGCTGCCCCCCGGCGTATCGGGGACGGTTCCGGCGGACTCGAAGGGCACCTTGCTCGTGCTCACGTCCGCGGACAAAGCGTTGCTCGGTCAGGTCGCAGCGAGCATCCGCGCGCTTCGTCCCCCGGAGCCCTACGGCGGCAAGGGGATTCGGTATCGAGGAGAAGCGATCCGCCGCAAGGCGGGCAAGGCCGCCAAAGCCAAGGGCAAGTAGTCATGGGAGCCACGCTGACTGGCAGGGAGCGCCGCAAGCTCCGCATTCGCAGGAAAATCTCGGGCACGGGCGAGCGTCCGCGGCTCACCGTGTTCCGTTCTGCGTCCCACATCTACGCGCAGGTCGTGAACGACGTCGATGGGCGGACGATCGCCGCCGCTTCCACGTTGTCGCGCGACCTCAAGGGCACGCTGGACTCGGGCACGAAATCGGACGCCGCACGCAAGGTGGGCGCGCTGATCGCGAAGATGTGCCTCGCGAAGAACGTGGACAAGGTGGTCTTCGATCGGAACGGATACCTCTACCACGGTCGCGTCAAGGCGCTCGCCGAGGCCGCGCGCGAGGCGGGCCTCAAGTTCTAGGAGAATGCGATGAGCATCCATCAGATCGACGAGGAGAAGCTGAAGGAGCGGGTGATTCACATCAACCGCGTCGCGAAGGTCGTGAAGGGCGGCCGTCGCTTCAGCTTCGCCGCTCTGGTCGTGGTCGGCGACGAGTCCGGGCACGTCGGCGTGGGCCTCGGCAAGGCCAACGAGGTGCCGGAGGCGATCCGCAAGGGGAACGACCAGGCTCGCAAGAACATGTTCAAGGTGCCCATGGTCGGGGCCACCGTTCCGCACGACGTGATCGGCGAGTACGGCTCGGGCAAGGTCCTCTTGCGCCCCGCCGCTCCTGGTACGGGCGTCATCGCGGGCGGCGCCGTGCGGGCCGTGGTCGAGTCGGCCGGCATTCACGACATCCTGAGCAAGTGCTTGGGATCGTCGAACAAGTACAACGTGGTCCACGCCACGGTGAACGCCTTGAAGCGCCTCCGTTCCGCCGAGGCCGTCGCTCAGGCGCGCAGCAAGTCGGTGGAAGAGGTCGCCGCGGACTACCCCGTTGCGGCGGCTTCGGCGCAGGCGAGCACGGCGGTCTCCATCGTGGCGAGCACGGCAGAAGGCGGAGGCGCGCAATGACGACGAACGGTCGGCTCGAGGTCCGTCAGGTTGCCAGTGAGATCGGACGGCCCCATCCTCAGCGTCGCGTCCTGCGGGGGCTCGGCCTCCGGGGGCCGGGCTCGGTGGTCGTGGTCGACAACACGCCGTCGTTCCGCGGCATGATCAAGAAGGTGTTGCACCTGGTCCAGGTGGAGGAAAAGAAGTCATGAGCGCCATCCTCTCGCGGCTCGCGCCGCCTCCGGGTGCGCGTCGCGCCGAGAAGCGGGTCGGTCGGGGCGTCGGCTCCGGCCTCGGAAAGACCTGCGGACGCGGCCAGAAGGGGCAGAAGGCTCGTCACGGCGGCAACATCGGCAAGCTGTCGTTCCAGGGCGGGCAGACGCCGCTCCAGCGTCGGCTGCCGAAGCGCGGCTTCCGCGTTCCGTTCGCCGTCGAGACGGTACCGATCAACGTCGGTGTCCTCGACGCTTTCCCCGCGAACAGCGTCGTCGACGAGGCCGCCCTGCGACGAGCGCGGCTCGTTCAAGGGCAAGACGTGCGCATCAAGATCCTCGGCGAT
>QGUH01000018.1 GCA_003242355.1 Pseudomonadota bacterium | reverse complement strand
CGAAGAGTGGTTCTCCTCCCGTCGTCGGCCACGCCGGGCGGGCCCCCGTCCCGGCCTCCCGTTGGGGCACCGAGCGCTCGCGAACCGGCCCGGCAGTGAGATTCCGGGCTCCTCGACTTGAGCGAGGGCCCGCGACGTGGCAAGCCCGGGTCCGGGCATAGTCCGATTGACAGCCTGATCCTGCGGGCAGTACATAGGCCCGCGAGTCCGCTCGGGATTTCTTGGCCCCCACGAGCGGAGCTCCTGCCGGAGCCGTCCTGATGATGGACCTTTACCTTCCCATGTTCGTGATGTTCGCCATCGTGGCGGTGATTGCCGCCGTCATGTTCTTGGGCGGACAGTTCATCGGTCCCAAGAAGCCCACGCCGGAGAAGATGCTGCCGTACGAGTGCGGCAACGACACGGAGGGCGCGCGCGGGACGAAGCTCAGCGTCAAGTTCTATCTCACGGCGATTCTGTTCGTCGTGTTCGATATCGAAGTCGTGTTCATGTACCCGTGGGCCACCCTGTTCAAGGGCCTCGGCTGGGCTGGATTTTTCAGCATGCTCGCCTTCATCGTCGCGCTGCTGGTGGCCCTCGCGTACTGCTGGAAGAAGGGGGCGCTCGAATGGGAGAGCTGAATCCGCCGAGCAGCCGGATCCCCGCTTCTCGGGCGCCCGTCGTGACTCGCTTCGCACGTCACGGGCTCGTTGGGTCTCCTCGGGGTGCAGACACGGGTCCGCGCCTCGGATGCGATATCGAGTAGCCACCATGGCCAAGATTGTTCTCGACGTTCTGAAGAGTGCCTTTCCGAACGCGGTCGTGGAAACGAGCGCGCAGCGCGGTGACGAGACGGCCGTGGTGCATCCGCACGCGTGGAAGGCCGTTGCGACGTTCCTCCGGGACGATCCACGCACGCGCTTCGACATGCTGATGGATCTCACCTGCGTCGATTATCCGGATCGCGAGCCGCGCTTCGAGGTGGTGGCGCACCTCTACTCCCTCACGAAGGGGCACCGGTTGCGCCTCAAAACGCGCGTCGGCAACGCCGATGGGGAAGGCGCCGAGGTCGAGACGCTCACGGACCTCTGGGCGAGCGCCAACTGGGCCGAGCGCGAGGCGTACGATATGTTCGGCGTCCTGTTCCTCGGGCATCCCGACCCGCGCCGCATCCTCCTCTATCCGGAGTTCGAGGGGCACCCGCTGCGCAAGGATTATCCGGCCGATCGCATTCAGCCTCTCGTTCCGTACCGGGATGCTCCGAACAACCAAAAACTCCCGCCCTTCGGTCCCGACGAGGGCATGCCCTTCGGGCGCCAAACGCACGCGACGGGTCGATACGGCAACGGCCGCGATGACACGGGGATGAGCTGATGGAAGCGTTGGATCAAGACCTCGAAGAGTCCGAGATCGATCTCGCCTCGGAGCCGATGCTGCTCAACGTCGGTCCGTCGCACCCGGCGATGCACGGTACCGTGCGCATCGTGATGGAGCTCAGCGGCGAGTCGATCGAGCGCTGCGACGTTCAGATCGGCTACCTGCACCGCGGCTTCGAGAAGATGTGCGAGCGCGGCACGTGGACGCAGGTTTTCCCGTACGTCGATCGCTGCAACTACGTCTCGCCCATGCTCAACAACGTGGGCTTCGCGCTCGCGTGCGAGAAGCTTCTCGGCATCGAAGTGCCCGAGCGTTGCCAGTACTACCGGATGATCCTGGGCGAGCTCGCACGGATGTCCGATCACCTCACGTGCAACGGCGCCATGACGATGGAGCTCGGCGCGTTCACGCCCTTCCTCTGGCTGATCAAGGGCCGCGAGATGATCTGGGACCTCATGGAGGAGGAGACCGGCGCGCGGCTCACCCACAGCTTCGGGCGCGTCGGCGGCATGGCGCATCCGCCCACCGACGGCTTCAAGGAGAACGCCCGCGCGGTCACGCGCCAGATCTTGCACATCATCGACGAAGTCGAGCGGCTCTTGCTCGGAAACCGCATCTTCCTCGACCGGCTCGAGGGCGTCGGCGTGATCAGCGCCGAGGATGCGATTTCGCTCGGCTGGACGGGGCCGTGCTTGCGCGCCGCGGGTGTGCCCTACGACGTGCGCAAGGCGCATCCGTACCTCAAGTACGGCGAGGTCGAGTTCGACGTGCCGGTCGGGCAGAAGAGTGACTGCTTCGACCGCTACATGGTGCGCATCGAGGAAATCAAGCAGAGCGCGCGCATCATCGAGCAGTGCCTGGAGCGCATGCCCGATTCGGGGCCGGTGAACGTCGACGACCCGCGCGTGGTGCTCCCGCCGAAATCCGACGTCTACACGACGATCGAGGGCACCATCCAACACTTCAAGATCGTGATGGAGGGCCTCAAGCTCCCCGCGGGCGAGGTGTACTCGTACACCGAGGGTGGGAACGGCGAGCTCGGCTTCTACATCGTGAGCGACGGCAGCGGCACGCCGTACCGCGTGCGCATCCGGCCGCCGTCCTACTACGTCACGGGCGGGCTCGAGCGCGTGATCACCGGGCAGATGATGGCCGACGTCGTGCCCTGTTTCGGCTCGCTCAACATGATCGGCGGCGAGTGCGACCGGTAACGCGAGACCCAAAGATGCCGACTTTCAAGCTGGACGACCGCGAGATTCCCTTCGAGCCGGGCGACACGATCATCCGCGCCGCGCACCGCGTGGGCATCGACATCCCGCACTACTGTTGGCATCCCGGCCTGAGCGTCGCCGCGAACTGCCGCATGTGCCTGGTCGAGGTGGAGCCCCCGCCCGGGCGCCCCGCGCTGATGTTGGACGTGCTGGCCTGGGATGCGGAGCGCGGCGAGTACGTGCCCCAGAAGAAACCCAAGCTCCAGCCAGCCTGCCAGCTGACGGCGGCCGACGGCATGGTGGTGAAGAGCCAGACGAGCGAGCACGTCAAGCGCGCGCGCTCGGCGGTTCAGGAGCTCTTGCTGCTCAATCACCCGGTCGACTGCCCAATCTGCGACCAGGCGGGCGAGTGCCGGCTGCAGGATTACTGGCTCGAGCATCAGGCGCACAAGAAGCGGATGCGCGACGAGCCCGTGCACAAGCCGAAGGCGGTGGTGTTCGGGCCGACGATCGTCTACGACGCCGAGCGCTGCATCGTGTGCACGCGGTGCGTGCGCGTCAGCGCGGAGCTCGCGAAGGATCCGGTGCTCAGCGTGCGCGAGCGCGGCAACCTCAACGAGATCGTGGTCGCGCCGGGGCGGCAGCTCGATCACAAGTACTCGCTGATGACCGAGTACGTCTGCCCCGTGGGCGCGCTCACGGCCGTGGACTTCCGCTTCAAGGCGCGCGTCTGGTTCCTGCGCTCGGCACGCACGATTTGTGTCGGGTGCGCCACCGGCTGCAACTCGTTCACCGACTTCGATCCGCGCTCGCAAAAGGTGTTCCGGTATCGCCCGCGCGAGAACCTCGCGGTCAACAAGTACTGGATGTGCGACGACGGCATGCTCGACTACCGTCGCATCCACGAAAATCGGGTGCTCGAGGGCCGCGTGGGCGGGGAGCCCACGAGCCGGGACGCCGCGATCACGAAGGCGGCGGAGCTTCTCACGGGCGCGGATCCGGACTCGGTGGCCGTGTTGCTCAGCGCGGAGCACTCGCAGGAAGACAACGCCGCGTTGCTCTGGCTCGGGCGCGAAGTGCTCGGCGCCTCCGCCGTCTACGCCACGGGGCGGCCCGAAGGCGAGGGGGACGACGTCCTCCGGCACGTGGACAAGAACCCGAACCAGGTCGGCCTGTTCGAGCTCGTGGCTCCGGGGGCGCCCGGAAGCTTCACGGACTTCGTCAAGGCCGTTCAATCGGGGCGGGTGCGCACGGTCGTTGCGCTCGGCTCGCAGATCCCGGAGCCCGACGCAGAGGCCGTGCTCGCCTCGATTCCCGTGCTGATCGCGCTCTCGACGCACGTGGGCCCGCTCTCGACGCGGGCCAAGGTGGTCCTGCCGGCTTCGAGCTGGGCCGAGGCCGACGGGACCTTCGTCAACGCGAAGGGCCTCTCGCAGGAAAGCGAGCAAGCGATCCGCCCGCAGGGCGAGTCGCGGCCCGCGTGGCGTCTCGTCGCCGACCTGGCGCGCGCTCTCGGCCAGGCGCCGACCTGGAAGCGCACGGATGACGTGCGCAGCACTTTCAACGGCTCGAACGCTTCGGCTGCCATGGCGCCGAGCGCGGGCGTCAGCGGATGAACATGGACTGGGTCGAATTCGGACTTTCCGCGGCGAAGGCGTTCGCCGTCGTCATGTTCGCGATGAACGTCGCCGTTCTGCTCACGTGGGCGGATCGGCGCCAGGGCGCGATGATTCAGGACCGCGTCGGTCCGAATCGCGCGGTTGCCTGGATTCCGACGAAGGTGGCTCAGGCGCTCGCCGTGCTGCCGGCGCTCGGGGTCGCCGCGGCGCTTCCCGCGTACGTCAAGCTCCGGGGCGCGGAGCTCACGGGCTCGGCCGAGGTCGGTGCGGCCCTCGCCGTCAGTCAGCTCGCCATCTTTTGGGTGTGGATGACGGCGTTGGTCATCGCCGGGCGCGTGGCGCGGCGCGGTGTTCGGAACAGCTTCGACGCCTTCCTGGCCGGGCTCGGCGACCCGCGGCGCATCTTCTACTTCGGGATCGGCGCCCACGCGGTGTCGCTCGCGCTCGGCGCCTATTATCGTGGCACCGAGACCGGCGACGCCCTGACCTCCGTGGGCCTCTACGGTGGGGCGGCCGTGTTTGCGTTCGCGGTTCTGTTCGGAGCCGGGTATGCGGCGTACAGCATCCGCAACGAGCCGCGCATCGGCCTGCGCCTGGTCGGCCTCCTGCATCCCGCGGCCGACGGCCTGAAGACGCTCTTCAAGGAGGACTTCATTCCGCCGCGCGCCGATCGGCTGCTGCACAGCCTCGCGCCTCTGATCGCCTTCTTCCCGGCGCTCGTGGTGCTCGCCGTCGTGCCGTTCGGGGACACGCTGTGCTTCGGCGTGGACGAGTCGGGCAGCATCCAGCTCACCGAACTCATGCCGGTGGTTCCGGCGACGGGGGTGTGCACCGAAGGCGCCGTGCCGCTCGGCGTGCTCGATCTCAACGTCGGGGTCCTCTACTTCTTCGCCCTCGCCGGCACCGGCATCGTCGGAGCTGCGCTCGCGGGTTGGGCGAGCGACAACAAGTTCAGCCTGCTCGGCGGCCTGCGCGCCGCGAGCCAGATGGTCTCCTACGAGGTGACCATGGGGCTCACGCTGATCGGCGCGTTCATGATCTACGGGACCCTCCAGGTGGACGACATGATCCGCTGGCAGGCCGAAAACGCCTGGGGGATTTTCGTCCAGCCCTTCGCGTTCGTGATGTTCTTCGCAGCGGCGGTCGCCGAGTCGAAGCGTATCCCCTTCGACCTTCCGGAAGGCGAGAGCGAAATCGTCGCCGGGTACTTCACCGAGTATTCCGGGATGAAGTTCGCGATGTTCTTCTTCTCCGAATACATCGCGGTCGTCACCTCGAGCGCCCTGATCGCCGCGGTGTTCCTCGGCGGTTGGCACCTGCCGTTCGTCAATCGGGCGGGCATCGAGATCGCCATCGGCGAGACGGTGTTCTTCTCTCAGCAGCTGCCCCACCTCTTGGTGGTGCTGCTCGGCGTGGTCGGCTTCGTCGGCAAGACGATCCTGCTCTGCTGGCTGCAGCTCACCATCCGCTGGACGCTGCCGCGCTTCCGCTACGACCAGCTCATGAAGCTCGGCTGGCGCAAGCTCTTGCCGGCTTCGCTCGTGAACATCCTCGCAACCGGGTTGCTGGTTCTGCTCGTCCAGAACGCGGATCCCCGGGTGGAGAAGGCGCTCGGAACGGCGGGCGACCTTACCATGGCCCTCGTGGCGATTGCGGGACTGTTCGCATTCGTGCGGTTGGTGCTGTTCCTGCTCGAGCCGACGACGAAGCGCCGGCTCTTGGCGACGAGCACCGCGCAGTTCGCGGCCGCGATGGGTGGAACCCCCACCTCGCGCATGCAAGCGTAGGCTTTTCCGGAGACATCTCGTGAGCGACTCGACTCTTCCCCTCGGGCCTCGAAAAATCGTCGGCAAACCGGTGCCTCGCCCGAAGCGTGGCCCGGGCGTTCAGACGTACCTGCCGGAGATCGCCAAGGGCCTCGCCATCACGATGCGCCACTTCTTCCGCAACACGAAGGAGATGGCGCTCGGGCAGCGCAACGATCCGAGCCTCGAGGCCATCGAGGACGGCGTGAACACGGTGAGCTACCCCGAACAGCGGCGCCCGTATCCCTACCGCTTCCGCGGCGTGCATCGCCTCACGCACCGTGAAGACGGATCACCCCGCTGTGTCGCCTGCCTGTGCTGCTCGACGGCGTGCCCCTCGCAGTGCATCTACATCGAGGCGGGAGAGTACCCCGAGGGCGATCCGCGGCGGGGGTACGAGCGCTTCCCGAAGCGCTTCGTGATCGACGAGCTCCGCTGTGTATTCTGCGGTTTTTGCGTGGAAGCGTGTCCGTGCGACGCGATTCGCATGGACACCGGCATGCACGCGGCGCCGTACGACTCTCGCGACCAGTTCATTTACGAGCGCGATTTGCTCATGGGGTTTCCGGGCCGCGACGGCACGTACACGACCCAGAATCCTCGCCACGAGCCGGGGGACCCCACGCATCCCGGCATCGATCGCGATCATCCTCACTGAGCGCCATCCCTGGTTGAGGAGAGCCGGAGCGAAGACCGGCCGGGAGGCGGTGCAATGACTGAGTACGAACCGGTTATCGGCCTCGAGGTCCACGCGCAGCTTCTGACGACCAGCAAGCTGTTTTGCGGGTGTTCCACGAACTTCGGGGCTCCGCCCAACACGAACGTGTGCCCGGTGTGCCTCGGGCTTCCGGGCTCGCTTCCCGTGATCAACGAGCGGGCGGTGGAGATGGCCGTGCGGGCCGCGCTCGCCCTCGGGTGCACGATTCACGGCGAGAGCATCTTCGCCCGGAAGAACTACTTCTATCCGGATCTGCCGAAGGGGTATCAGATCAGCCAGTACGAAGAGCCGCTCGCGACCGCAGGCAAGCTCGAGATCGAGGTCGATGGCGTGCGGCGCACGGTTGGGATCACGCGCATCCACATGGAGGAGGATGCGGGCAAGAACGTGCACGGCGTCGGCGGCGACTCGCTCGTGGATCTGAACCGCGCGGGCGTTCCGCTCGTCGAGATCGTGGGCGCTCCCGATCTCCGCTCGAGCGCCGAGGCGGCCGCCTATCTCCGAGCCCTCCGGGACGTGCTGGTGTTCGTCGGGGTGAACGACGGCAACCTCGAAGAGGGCAGTTTCCGCTGCGACGCCAACGTCTCGATTCGCCCCAAGGGCTCCGACAAGCTCGGAACCCGCTGCGAGCTCAAGAACCTGAACTCGTTCCGCTTCGTGCAGCGGGCGATCGATGCGGAAATCGCCCGCCAGAGCGCGATCTTGGACGCTGGCGGTCAGGTCGAGCAGGAGACGCGCAGCTTCGATCCCGATACCGGGCAGACGAGCACGTTGCGCTCCAAGGAGGAGGCGCACGACTATCGCTACTTCCCGGAGCCCGATTTGCCGCCGCTTCGAGTGGACTCCGCGTTCGTCACGCGCCTCGAGGCGGCGCTGCCGGAGCTTCCGTCCGCGATTCGTGCCCGCTGGGTGAGCGCGGGCGTGCCGGCTGCGCTGGCGCAGACTCTCACTCAGCACCCGGGCTACGTGCGCTTCTTCGAAGCGCTGTGCGCGAAGTACCCGAACCGCGTGAAAGCAGCGAACTGGATGGCGACCGAGGTGTTGCGGGGCGCCGAGGTGCACGGCCTCGACGCGACCTTCACGGTGACCCCGGATCAGGTGGCCGAGCTGCTCGATCTAGTCGAGCGTGGGGAGATCTCCGGCAAGCAGGCCAAGGACGTCTACGCCGCCATCGAGCGCACCGACCGCATGCCGCGGCAAATCGTGGAGGAGCGGGGGATGCGCGTGGTTTCGGACGAGGGCGCGTTGCGCGCGGCCTGCGAGGCCGTGGTCGCCCGCTTTCCGGACCAGGCCGCGACGTTCCGCGCGGGGAAGAAGGGCGTGCTCGGGTTCTTCGTCGGTCAGGTCATGAAAGAGACCGGTGGCTCGGCGAATCCGAAGCTGGTGAGCGAGCTGCTCACGCGGATTCTCGAACAGGGATGAGACCCGTGGGATCCGGCGTTTTCTGGGCGCCGGCACGCCTGCGACGAAACCCGCGCTGAAGCTGCCCCCCCGTACAGTTCCGCTGTACTTGGTGCTGTGTAGGATTGCAGGCTCCGAAAGATTCAGTCATTATAGAAAATCTCGTGAACGAGGATTCACGGTTGCGAATCGCGAGTTCATGAACTAGAAGCACCGTTCAGTGTGCTCTCGATCGACTCGTGAAGCGCCTGGCCCGCGAGGCGCGATTCGGCGTTTCGCCGAAACCGCATACCGCGACGCCATTTTGGACGCCGCCGAACGGTTGTTCCTGCGCGTCGGATTCCATCAAACGAAGATGGCCGACGTCGCCGAGGAAGCCGGGATTGCGGTCGGCACCGTCTACAAGCACTTCTCGAGCAAGGACGAGGTCTTCGCATCGCTTCTCGACCGCAGCCGAAGAGCGGCGCTCGACGTCGTCGAGCGCGCTCTCGCAGCCCCGGACCCGATCGAGCGCATCCGCGGTTTCGTCGAGGGGATCTTCGAGCTCACGGAGCAGCACGGTCCGATGATCGCGCTCTGCGTGCAGCTCGGAGCTTCCTTGGAGGGAGATCTGCGCCTTCGCTGTAGCGAGCCCGACCCGCATTTCGATCGCGCTCTCGCTCGACTCGAAACCGCGTTTCGTGACGCCGCCGACTCGGGACGAATTCGAAACGATATCGACCCGGGGACGCTTGCGGCCGCGTTGGCCGGCGCCATGAAGGGAACGCTGCTGGAATGGGTGCGTCAGCACCAAAGTTACTCCCTCGCCTCTCGCGCACGGCCGCTGTTCGATCTCTTCATGCAAGGAGCTCGCGCTCGATGAATCTGCGAACCTGCTTGGGTGTGCTGCTCATGGGAGCCTTCGTTTTGCCGGGTTGCCGCGAATCGGAGGCAAAAGCCGGCTTGCCGCCGCCCACGGGCAGCGGTGTGCCGGCGCCCGAGGTGCCCTCCGTTTCGGAGCTCTTGCAAGAGCCCGCATCCGCACCGGGTGCGCCGGGAGGCCCTGCCGCCATGGCGGGCACGGGCACGCTCTATCCGGTGGCGCGGGCGGATCTCGGACCGAACGCGTCGGGCGTGCTGCGCCAGATCTTGGTCGACCAGGGCGACCGCGTGAAGAAGGGCCAGGTCCTGTTCCGGCTCGATTCGGTACAGGCGGAGCTCGCCGTGCAACAGGCAAAGGCCGCGCTCGAGTCGGCGCGCGTGAACCTGAAGGCGCTGGAGCTCGAGTACCGCCGCAGCAAGGAGCTCCACGAGAAGGGCTCGTTGCCCGTTGCCGTGTTCGAGCAGGTCGAGGCGCGGTACGACGTCGCGAAGACGTCCCTGCTGCAGGCGGAGACCGGGCTCCAGGTGGCGCAGAAAGCGCTCGCCGACACGGTCGTGCGCTCGCCGATCGACGGCGTGGTCACCGACAAGCTGAAGAACGTCGGTGAAGCGGTGACGATGATGCCGCCGACCGTCGTATTGGTCGTGCAGGACACGCGTCGGCTCGAGCTGCGCGTTCGGTTGCCCGAAGGCGTGCTCGGGACCCTCGCTCCGGGTGGCTCGTTGCGGGCCGTGTTCCCGGCGATCGGCGTCGAGCGCGTCGTGCCGATTCTGCGCATCAATCCGGCCGTCGACGTGATCACGCGGACCGTCGAAATCGTCTGCAACGTCGACAACACGGACGAACGGCTGCGGCCGGGCATGTTGGCCGAGGTGAAGCTCGATGCGGCGCCGCCCGCCGCGGCGAGTGGCGCGGCGGGCCAGAAAGGAAAGGCGTTGTGAGATTCGCGGACGTCTTCATCCGCAGGCCCGTCTTCGCCGTGATGCTGATCGCGGCGTTGGTCGTGTTCGGGGCGCTCGCTTACCCGCGGATCGGCGTCGACCTGTTCCCCAACGTCGAGTTCCCGGTCGTCACCGTGACCGTGGTGTATCCGGGCGCGGACCCGGCCACCATGGAGAGCAAGGTGGGCGATCCCATCGAGGAGGCCGTCAACACGCTCTCCGGCATCAAGGTGCTCCGGTCGGTCAACCTCGAGAGCGTCACGCAGGTCATCGTCCAGTTCGAGCTCGAGGTCGAGATCGACAAGGCGATGCAGGAAATCAGGGACAAGATATCCCAGATACAGGCCGACCTGCCGGACGGGATCGATCCGCCGACGATCCAGAAATTCGACGTCGGAGCGGCGCCCATCATGGCGATCGCACTGAGCGGCGAGCTCGGGCCGCGTGAGCTCACCGAGCTCGCCGACAAGGTCGTCAAGGAACGCATCCAGCGCGTGTCGGGCGTGGGTGAGGTCGAGCTCGTCGGCGGTCGCCAGCGTCAAATCCAGGTCATCGTCGATCCCGCGCGGCTCGCCGGCGCCGGGCTCACCGTGGAGGACGTCGCCAACGCGATCCGTTCGCAGAACCTGGATCTGCCCGGCGGCAGCTTCGAACGCGGCGGCCGCGAGCTCACGGTGACGACGCGGGGCGAGCTGAAGACGGCCGAAGAAATCGCGCACGTCCTGATTCCGAACCCGCGCGGCTCGTTCCTGCGCGTCGGTGACGTGGCGCGCGTCGTGGACGGCATCGAGGACGCCTCGAGCGCATCCTTCCTCGACGGCAAGTCCGCGGTGTCGCTGGTCGTGCGCAAGCAGTCCGGCACGAACACGGTGGAGGTCTCGAAGAACGTCCGCAAGGAGCTCGAGGCGCTCCGCCCGCGCATCGAGAAGGCGGGCGCGCGCTACACGGTCCCGACGGACAATTCCACGTACATCGAGCACTCGATCAACGACGTGCAGTTCGATCTGGTGTTCGGCGCATTCCTCGCCGTCACCATCATCCTGTTCTTCCTCCGCGACGTGCGCGCGACGCTGATCAGCGCCGTGGCCATTCCCACCAGCGTGATCGCGACGTTCGCGTTCATGCAGTGGCTGGGCTTCACCTTCAACAACATGACGATGCTCGCGCTGTCGCTGTCGATCGGCATCCTGATCGACGACGCGATCGTCGTCATCGAGAACATCCACCGGCACCTCGAGCTCGGCGCGTCGCCGATGAAGGCGGCGGCGGAAGCGACGGCGGAGATCTTCCTCGCGGTGCTCGCGACCACGTCCTGCATCGTGGCGGTGTTCGTGCCCGTCGCCTTCATGAAGGGCATCATCGGGCGCTTCTTCTTCCAGTTCGGGCTCACCGTGAGCTTCGCGGTGCTCGTCTCGATGCTCGTCTCGTTCACCCTCACGCCGATGCTCTCGTCGCGCTTCCTCGCGGCGACGCACGGCAAGCGGCCGAACTTCCTGTTCCGCGGGATCGAGCGTCTGCTCGTCGGCACCGAGAACGGCTACGGGCGCGTGATCGCCTGGGCGCTCCGGCACCGCGCGATCACCGTCGCGATTGCGGTCGTGGCCCTGGTCGGCTCGTTCGCGCTCGTTTCCCGCGTCAAGGCGGAGTTCCTCCCGCCCGAGGATCGCGCGCAGTTCGAGCTCATGGTCGAGCTGCCGAACGCGGCTTCGGTCGAGACGACGAGCAAGGTCGCCGAGGCCATCGCCGCCGACCTGCGCAAGGCGCCCGGCGTGAAGAACACCTTCACGACCGTGGCCGGTGGCGCGCAGGCGCAGAGCAACCTCGCATCGATTCAGGTGGTGATGACCCCGCGCAAAGAACGCGGGTTCCACCAAGAGGAGCTGATGGCCTGGGCGCGGCAGCGGTACGCGGGGCTCGAGCACGTCAAGATCACGGCTCAACCCGTGAACGCCGTGGGCGGTGGCTCCGGGTTCCGGCAGCAGCCGATCCAGTTCAACGTGCGAGGCAACGACCTCGAAGAGCTCATTCGCGTGACCGAAGCCCTGAAGCAGGAGCTCGCGAAGGTGCCGGGGCTCGTGGACCTCGACACGACGCACCGGGGCGGAAAGCCGGAGCTGTCGGTGCGCGTCGACCGCGAGCGGGCGGCTGCCCTCGGGGTTCCCGTGTCGTCCGTGGCGATGACGATTCGCGCGCTCATCGGCGAGGATGCCGTGAGCGAGCTCAAGGACGGCGTGGACGTGTACGACATCGTCCTGAAGCTCCCGCGCGAGCAGGAACAGCGCCTCGAAGAGCTGCCGAACCTCAAGGTGCGCGCCATCAACGGAACGATGGTCGAGCTCGCCAACGTCGTTCGCGTCGAACGCGGCGAAGGGCCGACTCAGATCGAGCGCCAGGCGCGTCAGCGCCAAATCACGGTTCTCGCGGGCACTCAGGGCCTGCCGCTCGGCGAGGCCACGAAGATCGTGGAGGAGGCCGCCAAGCGCGTCGTGCCGAGCACGCTCACGACGGACTACGCCGGCATGGCCGAGGTGATGGGCGAGTCGTTCGGCTACATGGGCCTCGCGCTCGTGCTCGCCGTCGTGCTCGTGTACATGATCCTCGCCGCGCAGTTCGACAGTTTCGTTCAGCCCGTCACCATCATGCTGTCGCTGCCGCTCTCGGTCATCGGCGCGTTCGGCGCTCTGTACTTGAGCGGGATGACGCTGAACATCTTCTCGATGATCGGCATCATCATGCTGATGGGTCTCGTGACGAAGAACGCGATTCTGCTCGTGGACTTCGCCAATCAGCTCCGCGCACGCGGGGAGCCGCTGTTCGACGCGCTCGTCGCGGCCGGCAAGATCCGGCTCCGCCCCATCTTGATGACCACGGCCGCGATGATCTTCGGCATGCTTCCGGTCGCGCTCGCGATTTCCGAGGGCGGCGAGGTCCGCGCGCCGATGGCCGTGTGCGTGATCGGCGGCCTCATCACCTCCACGTTGCTCACGCTCGTGATCGTCCCGGTGTTCTACACGTTCATGGAAGGGCTCACGCAGAGCCGTCTCGTGCGCTTCCTCGGTCGGGTGCTCACGGGCGGTCAGGCGGCGCACGTCACCCCGGCTACTGGAAACACGCGCTCATGAGACGATCTTCACTCGCTTTCGTCCTC
>QGUH01000726.1 GCA_003242355.1 Pseudomonadota bacterium | reverse complement strand
CCGGTGGCACCCGTGTTTTCTTCTCTCTTTTTGTCGCGTGTGTCAGGTTTGTTTACGCGGGTTATGCTGGGCCGTGCGCGTTCGATTCGGAAGCTTGGGCGATGCCGAGCGCAGAGCGCTTGCCGCGATCGAGCGGCGAGCACGCGCGGTGTTCTCGAATGCGGCGGTGCGCGCGGACCCGGATCGGTTCGCGGAGGCCGTTGCCGCGCTTCACCCCGATCTCCTCGGGGAATGCTTGGACGATGGGTGCCTCGTCGTGCGAGCGCGCCGGCGTGCCTTGGCGCCGCTCGCCGAGTGGATTGCCGCGCTCGCGCCCGATGGCGTTTCCATCCTGAGCAGTCGTCCCGCCGAGTCGGTTCCGCGCGCGGTCTTGCGCGTGCGCGCGCTCACGGGCGTCGACTTCACGCGCGCGCGGGTGCGCATCGGCTTCGGTCGCGGGCATCTGCTCGACGTCGTCGTGCTGCTTCCCGGAGGGGCGGGCAGCGACGCGGAGCACGAGGCGGCGACGGAGCTCGTTTGGGCGATCGCCGGCGAGAGCTTCGCGGAAACGTGGATCGGCTCGGTGGACGTCGTGCCCGCACCGCGCGGCAGCTTGCCCGTGGTGGGCGACACGTCGAGCCGCGGATATCCGCTGACCGAGCTCGCAGGGCTGCTCGTCGCGGCGACCGAGGGGCTCGAGCTCCCGGCGGAGCCGCTTTACGCGGCGGGCGACGGGGCGTGGACGTTGTTCGAGCTCGATCCCGAGCCGGCGGAGGACTTTCCGCTCGAGGACGATCTCGCGCTCGCGTCGACGCGCGCCCCGGAGCTGCTCAAGTGTTATCTCGAAGGCGCGCCGTTCTCGTCGCTGCGCTTCTCGCGATATGGCGAGCTCTTTTTCCACCTCAAGTACGAGGGTCTGGGGGAACCCCAGGCGCAGCTGCAGGAGCGCGCTCGGCTCGAGGACGTGATCGATCGGAAGCTCGTCGCTGCGAGAGCCGGACGCGTGGTGGGCGGAGGGCTCGGCCTTCGCTACTCCTACGTGCACCTCGCGCTTTCGGACGTGCCGCGCGGGCTCGAGATCGTGCGCGCCGTCGGCAAGCAGGAGGGGTTGCCTCCGCGCAGTTGGCTCGAGCCGTTCGACACCGATCTGGCCGCACAGTGGATCGAAATCTGGCCGGACTCCGTGCCGCCACCGGGCCACTCGCTGCCCGAGTGAGCGGCGCGCGCGGCCTCGTTCTCCGAAGTCACGTCGGCGGGGAGCGGCGGCGCGTGCGGCCCCTGCGAACGAGGCCTGCAATCCGAGCCGTCGAGCCGCTCGGCGTTTGCGACGAGCGGTTGGGAACGCGCCGTTGCGGAAAGCGGCGACGATCGGAGTCCCCGCGTCGGGGGGAAGCTAGGTCGAGCGGGGGAAGAAGCGTTCGAGCAGATCCGAGAGCGCCGCCAGCGGCGGCTCGTTGCGGACTTCGTCGAGCGCGCGCTGCGCCTTCTCCACCGTGGACTCGAAGAACTGGAGGAAGCTCGGGTTGCCCAGCTTGCGATCGATGTAGACGAAACGCCCGGCGTCCTTCAGCTTGCGCTGCACCATCACCAGGAAGAACTCTCGGCGGAGCGCGTCGCGCTCCTCGGGGGCGAGCTCGAGATGCGTCGCGAACTCGGCGAGGCGCGCTTCGACGAACTCGGGAGTGAACGACTGGTAGCTGTCGCCGAGCAGGGCGCACAGGTCGTAAACGCGCGGCCCGAGCATCGCGTCCTGGAAATCGATCCAGGCGAGCCGCAGGCGTCCGTCGTCGCGTACCACCATCAGGTTGCGGCTCTGGTAATCGCGGTGCACGAAGCCGCGCGGCCAGGCGGCGATGGTCTGCGAGAGAAAACGAGCGGCAGTGTCGAAGATGCCGCGCTCGTCGCTCGTGAGCGCGCACCCGCGAGCGTCGAGCGCCCATTCGCGGAAGTGGTCGAGCTCCCACGCCAAGAGATCTTCGTCGAACGCGCGCTGCCGCACGATCGAGTCCTCCGGCAAGTCGAGCAGGGCGCGCTGCGCGTGTGCGAGGTCGCGGACGGCAGCGACGTAGAGCGCTTCGCGATCCTCGGGGTGCTCGACGAGGTGCTGGGCCAAGGTCTCGCCCAGATCCTCGACGAGGATCAGCGATTCGTCACAGTTCTCCGCGATGAGGCGCGGCACGCGCACGCCGCGCGTCTCGAGTAGCTCGCGGATCTCGAGGAACGGCCAGCGGCGGTGCGCGGTTCCGGCCTTCTCGAACTCGTGGCTCTGCACCGGGACGAACATCGCGATGACCGTTCCGCCGCCGCGAACGTTCACGCGGAAGAATCGCCGAACCGAGGCCCCGCCGACGATCTCGTTCAAGACGAGCGGCGGCGGCGTTCCCGTCGCCTGCTCGACCAGGCGTTCGAGGGCAGGGAGGGGAAGCTCGTGAACCAGGCTCATTCAGCGAGCTTGTAGCATTCCCGAGCGCGCGGCACAGCGGCCGACTGCGGCCGGTCATCCGGGGTGGGCTCGTGCTCCAAGACACCCTTGCGGCGGGATCCCGCACCGAGGATGGTCGCTGCGAGCCATGCCCGCGCCCGCTCCGAGCTTCGGCGAGCTTGTCGCACTCGTGGAACGGGCGCTCGTCTGCTTCGGCATCGACGGTGCCGAAGCACGCGGTGACGAAACGGTGGCCACGCAGCTGGCGCGCTGGGCCGAGCTCGTCTCGGTTTGGAACCGGCGGATCGATCTGACGGCGGCGCGTAGCGCGGAGGAGCTCGTCGACCTGCTCGTCGCCGACGCCGCATGGATGGCCCGGGCGCACGCGCCGCCGGAAAGGAAAGAGCGCGAACGGTGGATCGACGTGGGCTCGGGGGCTGGCGCGCCCGGCCTCGCGCTCGCGCTGCTTCGGCCCGACATCGCGATGACACTCGTCGAGCCCCGGGCCAAGCGCGTCGCGTTCTTGCGGACGGTGATCGCGACGCTCGGACGCACGGACGTGCGCATCGAGCGCGCGCGCAGCGAGGACTTGGCCGACGCCTCGTGCGACGTCGCCGTGTCGCGGGCGACGCTTGCCCCCGAGATTTGGGTTCGCGAAGGGGCGCGGCTCGGCCCCTTATACACATCGGACCTGGCCGAAAAAAAGAGAAGGGGAAATCCGATGGGCCACACACATCTAAAAA
>QGUH01000725.1 GCA_003242355.1 Pseudomonadota bacterium | reverse complement strand
GACTCGAGCAACGCCACCTCGTCGGGTGAGAAGGCGTCGCGCACGCGGTCGTCCACGACGAGCAGAATGGCGTCGAGATCACTCCCCCCGCCGTAGACCCCGAAACAGAGGCCGTCTTTGAACGGCCCGAGGACCTCGGCCGCGGCGAGCACCCGCTCGTCGGCTTCCGCCTCGCGCACGTGGCCGGCGCGCCTCCGCTCGGCGATCTGATGGGTGAGCTCCTCGAAGCTGATCGAGGCGCTCGTGTCGAGCCGCTCGATCAGCGGATGGGCCGTGGCCACCTCGATGCGCGGCGGCGCTTCCGGCCCGAACGCCGCGGCGAGCTCGAAGTCCCGGCCGGAAGCGGCCCGCACGTAGAGCGCCGCCCCGGTGGCGCGCCGCGAGCCCTCGAGCTCGGTGAGCACCACCTGCTGCATTTCCTTTGGCTCGAGCACGTGGACGAGCGCGCGCCGCGCCTTGGAGACGGCGCGCTCGAGATCCACGCGCTCCCTGAAGAAAACCTTGTGGGTGTACCGTTCGGCGCGCTCCCGCAGCGGCTCGAACAGAACCAAAATCACGATCGCCGCGAGGATCGCGCCGAGATACATCGTCTCGAAGCCGCCGATCAGCACCACGAACACGTAGAAGATGCCCGCGAGGCAGAACGCGAGCGCCGTCGAGACCAAGAGCTGACCGAGGATGTCGTACAGGTCGACGAGGCGCTTTCGGATGAGCGACTCCGAAAGGACGAACAAGAAAACGATGCTGAGCACGGCGCTCACCGGCGGCAGCGGGACGCCGATGAACCAGAGGAAGTCCGCGAGGCTGAACGTCGCGGCGGCCGCGCCGATGAGAACCAGGAAGCGCACGCGACGCTGAATCGCGCGCGATCCGCTGTGCTCGCCGCGTACGGCGAGCGCCGTGAGCCCGGCAGCGAGCAGACCGAACACGTACAAAAAGACGGCACCGCGGACGACGCCGTGCTCGTGCTCGGTGAGCACCAAGACCAGCATCGGTACGGCGAGCGCCCCGGCGACGCGGAGCAAGGTCGGTCTGCGCCCGCTCTGCGGAACGATCGCCTCGAACAAGTGCAGCGCGAACTGCGGGAGCAGCACCGCGAGCACCGCGGTCGACCGCTCCCAAACCGCGCCGCGACCGCTGTGGTACTGCCACTGGGCGAGGTACCAGAGACCTACATCGCCCGCGAAGGCAGCGAACAGCACCTGGGCACGCCGCGGTCGACCGCGAAGCAGCACGGAGGCCGCGATCGCGAGCGCGAGCACCCCGCAGAACAGCGACGTGCGGGTCCGGAGATCCACACTGCAAGATTACCACCGTTCCGGCAGTCGCCGTGCGGCGCGGCGCGCCGCGCGCGCCGTCTCGTCCGCGGGGTGACGTCCAAAAATCCCGAGTTCGATGCTAGCCTCCGCTTCCACAGGAGGCTCTGGATGAACGTCCGTTGTCACCGTTGGCTCGCCTTGGGAGCATCCCTTTTCGCGTCGTTCGCCGCCGGATGCGCCGAGGAGCGGGCCCCCATCAACCGCGTCCAGGCCAATGCGCTCGACAAGACGTTCTTCGTCGGTAGCCTCGCGGATCCGGCCGATGACCCGGAGTTTTATTGGCGCAACTTCGTGGTCGACGGCTCGGAGGCGCAATCGCTGGTCGGCATCGGCTCGTGGAGCGGCGTCGATCGCATTCGCTGGGACATCCAAGAGCAGCTCCTGGTGGCGCGAAAGGCGTATCCCATCGCCCCGGGCGCGGACGACAAGGGCGGCCCGGGGTTGCCCGACGGCACGATCGTCGCCGCGTACCCCATCGTTTCGCATTTCGACATCGTCCGCGAATACAACCCCACGACCGGCGAAGAGCTGAACGTCGTCGTCGAGAACACGACCGATCGCCCCTGGTACGAGCGGCAGTACATGCGCGTCGACTGGTCGATCAACCTCGTCGAGACGCCGATGTGGTTCGACATGTTCATCGGCAAGGTGTTCGGGGAGATCAAGGTCACGCCGATCGCCTACTACGTTTCGGACCCGCCCAATCGGGATGCTCCCCACTTCGAGCCGGAGAAGGGTTATTTCGCGGTACCCTCAAAGTTTGGGTCAAACCGGAGCAGCTCCAAGCGCCGTTCATGCCGACCGGCACCATTCCGGCCTGCGTGCTCGTCGGCTTGTACACCGGCTCGAACCTCGACAGTTGCGACCCGCAAGAGGCGGTCATCCGCAGCTCCTATCTCAAGGTGAGCGAAGTCGACCCGGACGAGGACTTCGAGCCGTTCGACAATCCGCACGCGGCGCTCGACATCGTGGGCAACCCGGGCGGCCTCGGCTCGAGCCTGTTCGTCGGTATGCTCACGCCCCAGCGCATCGCCTGGGATCCGCAATACGGCTACACCGACGCGGGGCTCCGCCGCTACATGCACATCCACAACATCTGGCGGCAAAGCCACCAGACCAAAGGGACGTGCAGCACGGACGCGGACTGCGCCGACGTCGGAGTGGGCTCGGTGTGCCTGCCGTCGGGCGCGTGCACGGTGCCGTGTCGCTACGAGGATCGCGCCGACACCGACGCGAACGGGACGGACGATCAGTGCGAGAACGCGCTGACGGGCTACCGCGGCTCGGAGGGCTCTCAGTGCAGCGTGCGCAACCGCTGCACCATCCCGTACCGCGACCGCGAGATCCGAACCGTCGGCTATTGGGTGAACGCCGAAACGCCCGACGCGCTGCTCGACCCGGTGAACGAATCGGGCGAGGTCGTCGCACGCGGCGCCACCGAAGACCTCGTCTACACGTGGAATCAAGCGCTCAAGCTCGCCGTCGCGCGCGCTCGCGAGGTCGAGTGTCGGCGCACGGGCGGCGACCGCGACGCCTGTCACGCCGAGTTCTTCGAGCCCGGCGAGATCGAGATGGTGAGCTACGGCGGCTGGGGGATCCCCAAGGTCAAGCCCGGGCCCGACGTGCTCACGACGTGCCACAACCCCGTGCGCCCCTACGACGACCCGCTCTGCGGCGAGGTCGGCTACAGCGCGCGCGTCGGCGATCTACGCCACAACTTCCTCTTTTACTGGCCCCACGCCTCGCGCGCTCCCTGGGGGCGCCACGCCAACCGGAACGCGGACCCCCTCACGGGGGAGATCATCGACCGCGCGCACAACACGCCCCGG
>QGUH01000724.1 GCA_003242355.1 Pseudomonadota bacterium | reverse complement strand
ACTCGGCGGGCGACTTCGAGTCGAACGAGGTGGCGATCAACTGGAACGCCGCGATGATTTACGCGGCGGCCGCGCTGTTGCCCGCGCCGTAGGGAAGCTCGGCCCGGACTTGCGCCGTTGGCGGGTGCCGAACGGTCGGGGCTCCGCCGAAAATGCGGAGAACGGCACCCGTGAAGTGCCCGCGTACGGAGGCGCCCGTCGAGCTCACCTCGCTGGCAGAGGCGGCCGAGCCCGCCCGACGCGAAAGGCGAGAACGCCGATCGGTGAGACCGATCGGCGTTCTGCACCGGTCATGAGCCAGGCAGAGCGTTCTCGAGCCCTCCCGTGAATGGCGACGGCGCGGGGCTCGAGACGCGCTCTTCTTCGAGCGAGAGCCCGGCTCAGTCGTGGACGGTCACCTTGATCATCTTCACGGGCGTGGTCGGGCGATCCCGGTCGTCGGTAGGGGTCTGCTCTATCTTTCGCACGACGTCCATTCCGGAGATCACCTTGCCGAACACCGGGTGCTTGGAGGGCCCGGGGGTGAACCAGTCGAGGTAGGCGTTGTGGACCGTGTTGATGAAGAACTGGCAGCTCCCGCTGTTCGGGCGACCCGTGTTCGCCATCGAGAGCGTTCCCGGCTCGTTCGAGAGGCGGGCGTCCGCAGGATGCTCGTCCGGGATGGTGCCGTGCGGAGCATTGCCCGTTCCAGCGCGAGGACTGTTCGGATCGCGGCTGTGCGGGCAGCCGAACTGAATCATGAAGCCCGAGATCACCCGGTGGAAGTGCAGCCCGTCGTAAAATCCCGAGCGTGCGAGCTCGATGAAGTTTCCTGCCGTGATTGGCATCTTGTCGACGAAGAGCTCGACCGTGAAATCGCCGAGCGATGTGCTGAGGGTCGCTGTCGGGTTCGCCATGCGCAGGCACCCTAGTACATCGGCTCGCACGTGCGTCCATCGAAAGGGAGCACCGCGACGTCGCCCCGGTGTTCTTCCCGCATTCCGCGAGGACGCACAGCCGGCGCGTGCTCTGACCGGAAGGTGGAGCGGTATGGTTCGGATATCCGGAAAAGTGCGCGGGCACTGCCGACTCCCGGCCCGCTCGCTCCACGTACGGTGTGCACGCACACCTTTCGGCAGGGGGGATTTCGGGTAGGATTGCGGGGTGTTCGGTCGCTTCGTCAAGGTCGTGGCGCACGCCTGGCTGGTCTGGGTCGTCGCCGTCGGCCTCCCGCTTTCTTGTTCGCCTCCCGAGTTCCGATTCGAAGATACGAAGAGCTGCACCGACGGGACGCGCAGCGGAGACGAAACCGACGTGGATTGCGGGGGCTCGTGTCCGCAAAAGTGCGGGCTCGGCAAGGTTTGCAACGAGGACGCCGACTGTGCCGAGGGCGGCTGTCACAGCCGGCGGTGTCAAGCGAGCCACTGCGTCGACAACCTGCCTCACGAGAACGAGACCGGGATCGATTGCGGCGGAGCTTGCGAGCCGTGCGGTCCCAATCAGCCCTGCCGTGAGGATTCCGATTGCCGGAGCGAAACGTGCGTGGGCGGGTTTTGCGTCGCCGCGAGCTGTCAGGACGAACGGCAGAATGGCACCGAAACGGACGTGGACTGTGGCGGCAGCATCTGCCCTCCGTGTCAGCTCGAACAGAAGTGCAGCGAGGACCGCGACTGCGTGAGCGCTCGATGCAGGGGTGGCAAGTGCGACGCCCCCGGGTGCGACGACAACATCCGAAACGGCAAAGAAACGGACGTGGACTGCGGAGGCGGCACCTGTCCGCAGTGCGCGTACTTGCAGCGGTGCGAACGGAACGAAGACTGCGTGAGCGGCTATTGCCTCGACTCGATGTGTCAGGCCCCCGAGTGCAGCAACGGGCAGCTCGACGAAGGCAATGGGGAAACGGACGTCGACTGTGGAGGGCCCGAGTGTGGCGCCTGCGCGGCGGGGCTCAAGTGCGCGCTCGACACCGATTGCGGGAGCGGAGTCTGCGTCGAGAACATCTGTCAGCTTCCACGCTGCAACGACGAAACCCTGAACGGTAAGGAAACCGACGTCGACTGCGGCGGGCCCGCCTGCTCCGACTGCAACGTCGAGCAGCGCTGCAATTTCCAGAACGACTGCGTGAGCCGCGTGTGCGCGGGCGGGCGTTGCACGGCTCCGAGCTGCGCCGACGGAGTCCGGAACGGTGCGGAAACCGACATCGATTGCGGCGGCGAAGACTGCGGGCCCTGCGCGGTGGGGCGCGCGTGCTCGGAGGACGCGGACTGCGTGAGCGAGCTGTGCGTGTCCGAGGTCTGTACAACGCCGCAATGCACGGACAACATGCAGAACGGCCGGGAGTCGGACATCGACTGCGGTGGCGACGAGTGTCCCAAGTGCTCGCCCAACCAGCGCTGCTCGTCCGACGCCGATTGCTTGAGCAGTCGTTGCGACCCGGAGACGAAGACGTGCCTCGAGGCGACTTGCAACGACGCGGTGCAGAACGGCGGCGAGGCCGACATCGACTGCGGCGTTGCCTGCACGAAGACGGAGGGCGGTCAGGTCGTCTCGGCCAAGCTGTGCGCGGACGGCAAGGCCTGCGGCTCGGACCAAGACTGCGAGAATGGGTCCTGCAACGACGGGCTGTGCGTCCCCGGGCGCTGCGACGACGGAAAGAAGAACGGCAACGAAACCGGCGTCGATTGCGGGGGCAGCTGCGGGCCGTGCGGACCGGATGCGGGCTGCAACACGCACGCCGATTGTCAGAGCCGAATCTGCAGCGCCGGCAAGTGCGCGCCGAGCTCGTGCACGGACGAAGTGCAGAACGGCGACGAGAGCGGAGTCGATTGCGGCGGGCAGGAGTGCCCGCCGTGCGCCATCGGTCGAACGTGCAGGGTCAACGAGGACTGCGAAACCGAATTTTGCTCGCCGAACGGATACTGCACGCCCGAGAGCTGCGCAGACGAAGAGCGCAACGGGGACGAAACGGACGTCGATTGCGGCGGAAGCTGCGGTCCGACCTGCGGCTACCAGCAGATGTGCAGCGGCAGCGGCGATTGCATCAGCCGGCATTGCGCGGACGGGCGGTGCGCGGCGCCCACCTGCGACGACGGCATTCGCAACCAGGGGGAGAGCGACGTGGACTGCGGCGGGTCGAGGCCCCCGGGGCCCCTGGGGGCCCGGGGGGGCTGGGTGGG
>QGUH01000723.1 GCA_003242355.1 Pseudomonadota bacterium | reverse complement strand
GCGCACGGGCGACGAGCTCCTTGCCCGTACCGGTCTCGCCCTGCACGAGCACGCTGACGCGCGTGTCTTTCACCTTGTCGAGCTTCCGAAAGAGCTCCTGCATCACCCGGCTTTCGCCGACGATGCGCCTGTCTCCGGAGCGCGTGCGCTCGCGGCGGCGCAGGAAGGTGTTCTCTTTCTTGAGCTCCTGCTCGGCCGCCGAGAGGCGACGGATGAGCCGCGCGTTGGCGATCGCCAGCGAAGCGTTCGCGGCGAGGACGCCGAGCACGTCGAGATCGGTGCCTCCGAACATCGCCGGAGCGCCTCGGCTGTCGACCTGGAGCACGCCGAGCAAATCGTCGCCTTTCCAGAGCGGCACGCCCATGGTGCTGTAGATGCTCGCGCCGAGCAGCGACTCGGAGCTCATCGCTTCGTCGGGCGCATTGGCGACCAGCACGGCCGCGCGCTCACGCGACACCCGGCGCAGGATGCTCCGCGGGATCGGAAACGGCGCTTCGGGGGGCGCGGGCTCGCCGCTCGCCGTGCGCACGCGGAGCGCCACGGGCGAAAGTCCGTGTGTCACGACCTCGCCCTGGTTGCCTTCGTCGCGGAGCGTGACCGCGGCGTGCGTGGCGCGCGGCACGAGCTCCAGCGCTGCCTCGGCCAGGGCCGTGGTTGCGCTTTCGAGATCGTCGGCGCCACCGATGCGTCGCAAGGCCTCGAGCAGAGCGCGCAGGCGCTCGGCTTCGTTCACCGCGCTCGAGCCGAGCTCGGCGAGCGGGCGCAGGGTCAAAAGGCGACCCCGGTCGCGATCGGGCTCCACGGTCACGAGCACGCGCGTTCCCGCGTCGCCCGGAGCGCCGAGCTCGACGACGTCGCCGTTCTCGATGAAGCACCGCGCGCGCTCGGCGCCCAGCGCGAAGCGCGCTCCGCGGCGCTCGATCCACGTCCCCGCGGAGCCCTCCACGGCTTCGAGCACGACCTCGGCGTCGCCCAAGTGCAGCCGCGCGTGCAGCGGCGCGACGTGCGCGTCCGGCAGCGCGAGCTCGCTTTCCGCTGCTCTTCCGATGCGGATCACGTCCGCATCCGGAGCGGCGACGCGACCCTCGGCGCCGCCGCTCAGGACTTTCAACGTGATGCTCGCCATGACCGAGCGGCGCGTCGAGCGCCGGCCGCGATCAGCCGCTGCGCGCCTGCAGGCGGTACATCACCTGCTTGAGCGGCGCGTCGCCCAAAGCCTTGTCCCGGTCGGGCGACTTGGCGTTCTTCTCGATGATCGCGTTGAGGCGCTCGACGGCCGTCTTGGCGCCCTTCGGCGAGAGCCGGTCGATGGCCTGCGCGGCCACGAAGCGGACCGCGGCGTTCTCGATGGAGTCGAGCCGGCTCACGATCTCGTCGCGCGTCTGTTCGTTGCCGAAGATGGCGGCCATGTACCCGGCCTTGATTCCCACGAACTGGTTCTTGCGATCCTGATTCTCGGGCTTCTGGAGCGCCTCGACGTAGCAGGCGGCGCGATCTCCACAGGCCTTGAGCAAGCTCTCGGCGCTCGCGACGAGGCCTTTCTCGAGATCGGACCCGTACTTCTGGGCGGCGCGCTTCACCGTGGCGAGCTGATCGGGTTTGGCCAGCTTGGTGACCGTGATCAGAACGGCTTGCTGCAGCGCCTTCTTGTCGCTCGCGTCTCCCTTCGTCTTCTCCGCACGCTCGAGCAACCAGTCGATCATGCTCGGGTCGAAGAACTGTCCCGCGGCTTCGGTGAGCGAGTCGAGAGCGGGAACGCCCGGCGGAATTTGCGCGTCGAGGGGCAAGCTCTCGTAAGCCGCCTTGAAGGCAGCCGTGGACTCGGCGGTCGCCGGCAGCTTGGGCAGCTCGCGGGCGATGATCGCCTTGGTGGCGTCGTCCTCCTCCGTCTTGAGCGCCTCGAGCATCGGCGCGACCGAATCGGCGCGTCCGACCGTTCCGAGGATCAGCGCCGCCGTCTGCGGGCACGGCTGGTTCGAGGTCTCACGGCCCTGAGCGAGATCCTTGAGGCGCTGCTCGCGAAGGGACTGCAGCCCTTTGGCTTCCCCCTGAGCCAGCTGAAGGCCCCGTCGGAGGCGGGCTTGCCGAGTTGGATCAAGGAGACCATCGCGGTCGCGTGGACGTCGACCTTGGCGGGATCGAGCAGCACCTTGATGAGCGGCTCTACCCCCGCCGGATCGCCGATGCGGCCGAGCAGCGCGGCAGCGGTGGTCTGCCAGAACTGCTGGTCCATGTAGTCGGAGATCGCGCTCTTGTCCTTGGCGTTCTGAGGACGCGTCATTTCGGCGCCGAGCTTCTGGATGAGCGCCGGCGCCCAGGACTTCGAGGGCAGCTCGAGCATTGCCGCGTTGAAGTCCTTGTACACGACGCCGCCGAGCATCGTGCTCGCGCGCAGCTTGCCGAACGCTTCCAGCATCGGGCCCGCGAGGGACTCGAGCTTCGCATCCGCCGTGGCGATTGCCGCCCACTTGATGTCCTGGTCGTCCTTGCCGGACTTGGGGGCCTTCGCGAAATCCTCGAACGCCTTTTTGAACGCGGGCTCCGCGCGCTTGTCCTTGTAGCCGGCGAGGAGCTTTATCAACGCGACTCGGGACTTGGAGTCGAGCATGTCGCCGTGCTCGACGTACGTCTTCGTCAGCGGCTCGATCGTCTTGCCGATGAGGTCCTGAACTTCCTGAGCCTTCAGGTCCTTGTTCGCCTTGGTCAGCGAATCTTCGAAGAACTGTTCGAGCCGCTTGATCGCGCGTGCGCGCCAGGCCTGATCCTCGAGCTTCTCGACCCAGTACTCCGGCTGGCTTTCGTCCTTGCAGGCGATGGTCAGGGTGGCGCCCGCAGCCACCGTCGCTGGCAAGGCTGCCCCCACCAGTAGCGAGCCGATGAGTCGAGCGATCCTATGAGTAGAGCGCAGCATGGGATTCCTCCGGGCGGATGAGCTCGACACCGTCGAGAAACCTGGACCCTTGCGTCGACGGCGCGGCACCTCTTGAATTGCGATGCCAGCGGAAAGTACGCTGTTATCGCGTGCGCTGTCAATGAAAGGAGGGGTAGGTGGTGCGTCGCGTTACCTCGGCTCTGCGGCCTTTCGCGACCCTCGGGCCTGGCCTCATCCGATGATCATGCCGCCTTCGAGCAAATGCCTTTCCAGAATTAGTGAACCCCCCC
>QGUH01000722.1 GCA_003242355.1 Pseudomonadota bacterium | reverse complement strand
TGTCGGAGACCTTGTGGGAGCGAAAGGGCCGCTGCTTGCCAGGGGCTTGGCTCGCGCGACGTTCTGGTGTGCGAGGATGGGGAATGGCAGGCTGCGAGCGAGTGCGGGGAGAGCGAGGTCTGCGATCCGCGCACGGCGGAGTGCGCGGCCATTGCCGCGGCGTGCGTTGGGCGAAAAGCGGGGGAGTCATTTTGTGAGGGGGCGTTCCGACACGTTTGTGCTCCCGATTTGCTGAGCACGGTGGCGACGCTTTGTGGAGGGCGCTGCTACGAGGGAGAGTGCGTTCGCGGCACGTGCGGAGATGGCGTGGTGGATCCCGGTGAAGACTGCGATGACGGGAACGACTCCGACGACGACGCATGCCCGACGACTTGCCGCGAAGCACGGTGCGGCGACGGCTTCGTGCACGAAGGAGTGGAGGAGTGCGACGACGGAAACGAGTCGAACGACGACGCGTGCCTCACCACGTGCAGAGAGGCGGTGTGTGGTGACGGGTTCGTGCACGAAGGGGTGGAAGAGTGCGACGACGGAAACGACGTCGACGCGGACGACTGCTCGTTGGATTGCAAGCTCCCCGTCTGCGGTGACGGCGTCGTCGAAGGATCCGAAGAGTGTGATGACGGGAACACCAACCCCAACGACGACTGTACCACCGCCTGCAAGCGACCCACCTGCGGCGATGGCTTCCTGCATGCCGCAACGGAGGAATGCGACGACGGGAACCACTACTCGGGAGACGACTGCTCGGCCGACTGCCGCGCGGAAGTCGTCTCCATTCGGTTGGGGGCCGCCCATGGCTGCGCTCTGTTCGCGAACGGCGACCTCCGGTGCTGGGGCGACAACACCCTCGGCCAACTCGGGATTGGAGACTACTCGGGGCCGGATCTGGAAGAACCGATTCCACTCACGCTATCTGGAGTTTCTGACTTTTCCTCGGGTTATGCCCATACTTGCGCGCTCGTCGGAAGCCAATGGCTTTGCTGGGGGCTGATGTACAAGATCTCTTCCGTAGAGTTCGATTTCAACCCCTTCCCCATCGAACTCGGAACGTCAATCCAAAGGATTCGCTCCGGACCGACGTCTTACGAGTATTGCGCCATCGTCGATTCTCTGGACCCGGATCGGCAACTCAAATGCTGGGGTCGATTCGATGGAACCCTTGGGATGCCCGGACCCAGCGACCCGGCGGATCTGACCTCCTATCCGCTTTTCGGCGCCGGAGCACCGCTCGTCGATGTCCAACCCGGATACAGCCACTTTTGCGCGTTGGTGGAGGATGACGGGAGCGGAGTCCGGTGCTGGGGCTCCAACCAGTTTGGCCAGGTCGGTGTCGAAGGGTGCGACGATGATCTTTGCCTGATTCCGACTCCCGTCTCTTTAGGTAACGACTTCGAAGTCAGGGCCATCGGTGTCGGCCAAGAACACAACTGCGCTCTTAGCACCGAAGGAGAGGTGAAGTGCTGGGGCAATGGGGTCAATGGAAGGCTCGGGATCGGAAGCACCGAGTCGCGCGGACGCGACGAGGCCTCGATGGGTAACTCGCTTCCCCCCGTGTTGCTCGGAGCGCGGGCCACGGCGATCGCCGTCGGCGCCGCCTTTTCCTGCGCGCTCTTGGAAAATGGCGCCGTCAAGTGCTGGGGCGATGGCTCGCGTGGCCAGCTCGGGCAACCCATGCTCACCGGCTCGCACGATCCGGATACGGCGGATGACGTCCCCGGCACGAACGATCTCGGCGACGATCCGGACGAGTTGGGTGACAACCTTCCGCCCATCGATCTCGGCGGTCGCGCCCTCGAGATTCGGGCCGGCGGCTCTTTCGCGTGCGCCATACTCGAAACGCGAGAAGTGAAGTGCTGGGGAGACAATTCTCGACGACAACTCGGTGTCGTCACAGAGAGTGTGTACGTGGGCGACGAGGTCGCGGAAATGGGTGAGGCGCTACGCGCCATCCGTTTTCGCTGACGACTCACGAGTGCCGTCGCATGCCAGGCGGAAGTAGAGAAGGAGGAGCCGTAAAGGACCCCGAAAACCGGGAGTGCGCGCGGTTCATGCCCGCGTGAGAGACCGAAATCGCCTCGGGGGGCATGTCGTGGCCGGGATGAGGCGCCGAGTGGCGCATGGGTGGAGGACGGGAGCATTGGGCATTCGCGGACGCCTCTCCTACATCGGAGCCGAGTTTCCTGCTGAGCATTGCGTCAGGTGGGGTGGGGTGGTGATTGGTGGCGGAGTCGGATCCTAGGGAATGCGGAACTGGTCCCAGAAAGAGGGGCGCTTTGGGCGCTTTCGCACCTTCACCCTGCAGGGCGTTCATACCCCGAGACGCACCGACGGAACGGATCTACCCTCCTGACGTCATGCACGTGACGCTGCGCTCGAATCGAGAAGAACGTCGGGGGGATTGCGAGGGAGGCCAGAGCGGCGCCTCGCCATCTCGATCCCGATCCGATCGGAAGCAACACCAGGGGGATTGCGGGGGAGGCTTGGGCGCACGCGGCGCGCTCCCGTCTCGATCCAAGCGACACTGGATTGTCGGTTACGCGTGGGGTCTCGCCGTCGCAGCGACGATCGGCGGGGCCTGCTCGGATACTCAGATCTACGAGGTGTGCCCCGACTCGCACCGCTGCGAGACGATTACCGTGGGCGGCGACGGGAACGCGTCGGGCGGCAACAGCCCGATCCCGGCGCAGGCGGGAGAGGCAGGAGCAGGCGGCGACTCGGCCGAGCTGGGAAGCGGCGGCGCTTCGGGCGCGAGTGGTGCGGGCGGCGACGGTCACGATGGGGGCGCCGCAGGCGGCCCGGAGGAGGTCGCGGGAGCCGCGGGGCAGGGGGACGCTGGAGCCGGCAACGTCCCCGAGTGCTCGCTGGAGGGGCATCCCAAGGACGAGCCGTGCCTCGTCGCCGACGACTACGCGGTGTTCGTCGCGCCCTCGGGCGACGACACGGCGACCGGGTCACGCGCGGCACCCCTCGCCTCCGTCGCGGCCGCGGTCGAGCGCGCTCTCGACGAGAACAAGATCGTCATCGTTTGTGCCAAAACCTTTTCGACGCCGCTCACGCTCGGCGACGTGCAGGGCGCCCAGCACGTGAGCATCTATGGCGGCTTCGACTGCGACGACGAGTGGAAGCGCGTCGAGACGCGCTCGGTGTTCGCGCCCGGCAGTGGGCCAGCG
>QGUH01000721.1 GCA_003242355.1 Pseudomonadota bacterium | reverse complement strand
CGTCACACTGAGTATTCCCCCTTTCTTTTTGCCGGCGGCGTCAGATTGTTTTAAAAGACCCTCCCACGGCAGCATCGAAGGTGCGTGCTCGTTCGAGGACCTGACGCAGCAGAAAGACGACCGGGAGCGCGGCGGCCGTCGGATCGTCGCTGAGAACGGCATTCAACGTGATCGCGAAGCGGCCCGGAGCGACCGCCGAAAGCGCACCGACGAAGCCCGGCCACCCAACGGAGCAAGTGGGACCACTGTGAGGGTCTCGCGAGCGACGAGATCTCCGCAGATGCCGTAACGCGTGACTTGGGGACACAGAACAACGAGCTTTCGTTCTGGTCCTGCGGATGCGCGGACGAAAGCGAGTTGCGGGAGGCCGTGCTCGCATTGGCCGCTAACGGTGATCGTCTGGATAAGATGGATTTGGTTTGGCTCGCTCGTGTCGACGTGGAGAAGGCTGCAGTCGCGATCAATCCGTCCCCGGACCATGCGAACACACCAGTGGAAGCCGAAAAGAAGCGGCATGTCGACTTCACGAGGCTCGATCTCGAACGCCTGAGTAGGATTGCCCGGCTGATGCGGGATGCGATCGCGTCCGATAACTGGAAGCGTTTCGGGAAGAACGACGTGCTGAACGTTCTGGTGAAAGCCGTGCGTGAAGGCCGGCTGAAAACCGAGCAATTGAAAGACGGCCTACGCAAGAAAGTCGAGGCGGCGATGCTGGAGGCAGAACCACCCGGCGGATCCTGATTCGGGTGTCAGAGGGTAGCAGTGCGGCTGGTTCCGCTCCGGCCAACGCCGCGAGACCGGAGCGGGCGAGCGGGTGACCCGCTCCGCTCGGGCGTCGGGAGCGGTTGGAGGGCGGGTGACCCGCCCATTGGGGGCGAAGAAGGGGGCAATAAGGGCGGGTGACCCGTTCTTTTCGTGGTGTTTTGCGTTTCTGACGGGCGGGTGACCCGCTCCGAAACGCGGGTGACCCGCTCGGCGGGGCGGGTGACCCGCTCTCGGCGGAGGCCGAGGGACGCGATTTGGGCGGGTGACCCGCCCATTTCGGAGGGGGGAGATTCGAAAAGGGCGGGTGACCCGCTCTTTTGGAAGGCCAGAGCGAGGCCGAGAGCGGGTGACCCGCTCCGAAACGCGGGTGACCCGCCATCCGTAGCTGTCCGAACCTGTACAGACCGAAGTTCACGCACAGCGCTGCCGGCGTGAAGGACCGTGCTCGCCCGTGCCGATCGGAGGAGCACGGGATCTCACGATCGAGAGCTCCACGAGATGAGGGATATCGCGCAGTGGATTTCGCCCTCGGACTGTGGGGGCGGCTCGTCGTCGGTGTTTGCGGTCCGAAGGACTGGGAGGATATCGAATGGCAGTCCTCGACAATAAATGACCATAGCCGCAGCCGGAGAAACGCGATCTGCTTCGGGCTCCGATTACGCTGGAGCGGAGGCCTCGTGTCGAGGTTTCGGGCGCGGGGCGAATCGCTCGGAGGAGGATCGCGTCATGGCACTGTCGACACCGCTGCAGGACATGGAAGAGGCGGAGCACGCCTACGAGCGCGTGCGGCCGGAGATGGAAACGCTGAGCGTCGCGGACCTTTCCCCGATGAACGTGGACGTGGTGAGCGCGACGTCGATAGCGTTGGGTGTTTCGGACAGGATCTTGTCGTTCCGCGACCGGATGGCGGCGCTGCCGGAATTCGACATGCGCAACGTCGACAACCTCGTCGATTACGCGAAGGCCGCTTGGTACGCGTACGTGACGAACCTGCCGGAGCCGGATCCGCACGAGGCGGCGCGGCTCCTGGAAGAGGTGAAGGCACTGCGGGCGAAGCTCTTGATGTGGGCGGTGCCGTTGGTCGGATCGGGATTCTTCGAGGAGGTGGCGATTGCGAAGATCAAAGAAGGATCGGGGAACAAGGACGCGCCGAGTGACCTGGTGGCGCTCGTTGGGTTGTATCGCTCGCGGTGGGACGCGATTCGGCACATTTGCGGAGTGACGGAGGCCGATCTCACGCGGGGGGCACAGATTGGTCCGGCGGTCTTCGGATTGATCAGCCGGCGTGAGTTCAAGGCTTCGCCTTCCTTGTCGGACGGATCCCTGCGCGTGCGTCGAGCGTGGACGCTGCTCGATCGCGCCTACGCGCAATGCCGGCGTGCGATCGCGTATTTCCGATTCGACGAGGGCGACGTCGACGTGATTGCACCCAACCTTCGACGGAATCCCGGGCGCCCGACGAACACGAGCGCGAAGGAAGAAGAATCACCCCCCGAGTCCGAGCCCAGGTCCGCGCCCACCGCGCCGGAGCCGCCGCCGGCGGCGGCGGGAGCGGTGATTCATGCGGGGGAGCCGTTTTTGGGTGAGCCGTAGGGGCGGGGAGCGCGAGGACGGAGATGGCGCGGCGGAAGTTGGCGGTTGGGGGGACGCGGCCGCTCGATGGGTCGAGTGAGACGCGGGCGTTTGCGTTTCCTGCGGACGACTTGCTCACGCATGGGGTGGTGGTGGGGATGACGGGAAGTGGGAAGACGGGGCTGTTGATGGTGCTGGTGGAGGAGGTGCTGCGGGCGCGGGTGCCGGTGATTCTGATCGACGTGAAGGGGGATTTGCCGAACCTGCTCTTGACGTTTCCGGGGTTGTCGGGGGAGGAGTTCGCGCCGTGGATCGACGAGGGGGTGCTGGCGCGGACGGGGCAGACGCGGCTCGAAGCGGGCGAGGCGGAGGCCCAGCGGTGGAAGCAGCGGCTCGCGGAGTGGCGGCTCGGGGCGGCGGACGTGGCGGAGCTGCGCGCGGCGATGGCGCCGCGGGTGTTCACGCCGGGGATGCTGGCGGGGGAACCGCTGCACGTGCTCTCGTTTTTGGAACGGCCGGGAACGCTGTGGGCGGACGACGTGGAGACGGCGCGTGAGGCGCTGAGCGCGTCGATTTCGTTGCTGCTCCGCCTGTTGGGGCGCGATCCGGATCCGACACGGAGCCGCGATCACGTGGTGTTGAGCGTGCTGGCGGAGCGGCGGTTCGCGCTGGGGCAGCCGGCGGACGTGGCCTCGCTGCTGCAAGACGTGCGGGAGCCGCCGGTCGCGACGATGGGGGCGCTGCCGATGGACGAGTATTTGCCGAAGCGGGATCGGCTGTCGCTCGCGACGGCGCTGAATACGCTGCTCGCGTCGCCGACGTTCGAGTCGTGGCG
>QGUH01000720.1 GCA_003242355.1 Pseudomonadota bacterium | reverse complement strand
CCCTCCCCCACGGCCGAAACCGGAAATCCCGGGCCCCCCCGGGCCCGCCCGGCGGGTTTTATGCGCTTATCCATGCGATCCCGGGCGCCGATCAGCCGGTGATCGCCGCCGTGGACGGCCCTGCCGTCGGCTTCGGCTGCGACCTCGCGCTCGCGTGCGACCTGCGCGTGGCGAGCACGGCGGCGTACTTCGAAGAGAAGTTCGTCGCCATCGGGCTGATGCCGGACGGCGGGGGAACCTTCCACTTGCCGCGTCTGATTGGGCTCGGCCGCGCCCTCGAGCACTTGCTCCTCGGCACCCGTATCGACGCGCAGCGTGCCGAAGCGCTCGGGCTCGTTTCGCGCGTCGTCGAGCCGGACGCGTTGCGCGAAGAAGCGCTCCGCCTGGCGCGGCGCCTCGCCGAAGGCCCCCCCCGCGCGCTGGCGGCGATCAAGCACGCCACGCGCGCGAGCCTCGATGCTTCGCTCGCCCAAGCGCTCGACCGCGAGCGCCAGGGTCAGCTCGCGCTGCTCGCCACCGAAGACGTCCGCGAAGGCGTCACGGCGTTCCTGCAGCGAAGGCCGCCGGTCTTCCAGGGGCGGTGACCTTCCGATCAGAACAGGTACCGCTCGCCCGAGTCGCAGAGGACGGTGACGACGTTGCCGCCACCCAAGCGACTCGCGATCTCACAGGCCGCATGCACGTTGGCGCCCGAGGAGGGGCCGACGAGCAATCCTTCTTCGCGCGCGAGCCGTCGCGCCATGCGCTCCGCGGCCACATCCGTGACCTCGACGACCTCGTCGATGACGCTCCGGTCGACGATCTCGGGAACGAAGCCCGCACCGAGCCCCTGGATCCCGTGCATCCCCGGCGGCTTGCCGCTCAGCACGGCGCTGTTCGCCGGCTCGACGGCGACGATGCGCACCTTGTCTCCGAGCTCACGCTTGAGCACGCGCCCAACGCCCGTGATCGTTCCGCCGGTTCCGACGCCCGCCACGAAGGCCGCGATCTCTCCGCTCGTCTGCTCGAGGATTTCGAGGGCGGTGCCGCGTGCGTGGCTCTCCGGGTTCTCCGGATTGGAGAACTGGCTCGGCATGAACGCCCCCGGCGTCTCGTGCAACAACGCGTTCGCTCGGTTCACGGCGCCCGTCATGCCGTCCGCTGCCGGCGTGAGCACGATCTCGGCGCCGTACGCGCGCAGGATGTAGCGTCGCTCGAGGCTCATGTCCTCCGGCATCACGAGCACGCAGCGGTAGCCGCGCACCGCGGCGATCATGGCCAAGCTGATCCCGGTGTTGCCGCTCGTCGCTTCCACGATCGTGGCACCAGGACGCAGCGCGCCGTTCTTCTCGGCTGCCAGAATCATCGCCAGCGCGGGTCGATCCTTGACGCTCCCAGCCGGGTTCATGAACTCGGCCTTGCCCAAGACGGACAGGCCACGTGGTGCAACGCGGCTCAGGCGCACGAGCGGCGTCTTCTCGATCAATCCGAGAGCATCCTCGGCGATACGCAGACCCGAAGCAGTGAAACGGCTGGACGCTGGATTTCCCATTTTCCCGACGGAGCTCATCGAAATAGGGAGGCTAGCACCTCTGCCGGCCCGGAGAGGGAAACAATCTCCGCACCCTGCCCCTCGATGGTCAGGGCGGCTCCCCCCTCGAAGTACGGGGCCTTCACCCGGGCAAAGGCCAGTGCCCCACCCTGTGGGAGAGCCACCCGGGAGGTGACGCGCCCCACCGGCTCGGCCGCCGCGGGGGAAGTCACGGGGGTGCCGGGAGCCGGCGCCGTCCCCGCCGCTAGGCGCAGAACCAGAAGGCGGCGCTTCACCCGACCGCGCATGTCCTGCATGCAAACGACCTCCTGCCCGAGGTAGCACCCCTTCTGGAACGACACCGCGCGCCGTTCGAGCGACGCCTCGTGGGGGTTGTCCTCCGGCCCGTAATCCACCCCGAACCGCGGAAATCCGGCCGTGAGCCGGAGGCGCTCCCACTCCTCGGAGTCGAGCTGCCGTGCACTGTTACCGCCGTCGAGCAGACTTGCGACCACGTTCTCGAGCGCACCGCGCCGGACCACGAGCGCGGCACCGCCGAGCCCGAGCCAGTCGATCGTGCCGTGCGCCACCACGGCTTCCGCTGCGAGTCGGGCGGCGAGCTCCGGAGCCCGCCCGCCGTGCAGACGGATCCAGGCGAGTTCGGGCGCAAGCTCGAGCTCGACGTCTTCCATGACGAGGTGCGCGTCGAGCGTCGCGTAGACGGCGTCGGCTCGCGCTTCGGGAACGCCGATGACGAGCCCCTCTCGAGTGGCGACCACGTCGAGGTCTGCCTGAATCTTGCCCTGCTTGTTGAGCAACAGCCCGTACGCGCCGCAACCCGACGAAAGGCCGGTGATGTCGCAGGTGACGAGCCCGTTGAGCCACGACACGGCCTCGCTGCCGCGGGCGACGATCGTCGCCCGGTCGAGCTCTGGCACGACGAGCACCGGCTCCGGCGAGGACGCTGCGTCACCCACGGGGAGGTTCACCGGACCGCCTCGTCGAGAGTGGGATACAGCGGGCCGTCGCGCAGCTCGACCTCGCGCTCCGTCCCGTTCTTGGCGCGCACCCCGAGGCTGAGCCCCGTGCTCGCATTCGCGTTGATGAGGCTGCGAACGCGCTTCTCGTCCATGCCGCGCACGGGCTCCCCCGAGATGCGCACGATTTGGTCACCCCGGGTGAGCCCCGCTCGCGACGCCGGCGACTCCCGCAGCACGCGGGTGACGTACACCTCGTTCGTGCGAATCTCGTAGAAAAGCCCCGTGCCGATGCGTCCACGCGCCGGCTCGACCACGAGCGCGACCACGGCTCCGCTGTCGCAGGTCACTTCGAGGGGGCCCTCTGCCTCCGCGTGAGCGTGCAGGTTGCGAATGCGCTTGATGCAAATGGGACGATTGTTGATGGGATTGTTGTCCCAAAGCTCGACGCGCACGTCTGCGTTCAGCGGCACTCGGTAGTTGCCTCGTCGCTGATTGGGCCAGGTCGGCTTCAGCGTGTTCGCGTGCACGGGCGTCACGATGAGCTCCTTGTCGTTGACGATGAGCTTGGCGACGACGTCGGGCAAGGAGCCACCCACGGAGTCCCACGCCTGCCCGCTACGCGTGCGCTCCGGGATCGTTGCGTGCGCGAACTCGAAATAAGGCAGGTCGGGGGGGGGGGGGG
>QGUH01000017.1 GCA_003242355.1 Pseudomonadota bacterium | reverse complement strand
CGACAAACGTGTTGAGTGTTGAGAGTGTGATTGTCTGTTTTTTCAAAACAGAAGACTGGATACGTGGTAGGGGTCCGGCTCGGGGGCTCGGAACTGGGTATAAGAGTCAGGTGTGCGCCGTGCTCATGGGCGCGTTCGGGCGAGTATAAACGGATTGCGGCCGAGCGGCCCTCCGTTCGCGACCGCCGAACCCGTTTCATGTTTTCGCATCGCACAGCGCTCGTTCGCGAGCCGAACGCGCTCAGTCAGGCGCTCGCCCGTCGGGCTGCGAGCGGCCTCTCCGTGCTCGACCTCACCGTCGGCAATCCGACGAGGGCGGAGCTGCCCTACGAGCGCGACGGGCTCCTCGCCGCGCTCGCCGCGCCGGCGGCCCTCGTCTACGAGCCGCATCCGTTCGGCCCCCTCGCCGCGCGCGAGCTCGTGGCGGCCATGTGGGACGAGCTCGGTTTCGCCGTCGATCCGGGGCGGATCGTGCTCACCGCGAGCACGAGCGAGGCCTACTCGTTCCTGCTCAAGCTGCTCTGCAATCCCGGCGACGACGTGCTCGTTCCCGCGCCGAGCTACCCGTTGCTCGAGCACCTCGCACGCTTCGAGTGCGTCGGGGTGCGTCCGTACACGCTCGCTTACGACGGGGCGTGGTTCGTGGACGTGGCGAGCGTGCGCGCCGCGGTCGGCCCGCGCACGCGGGCGATTCTGGTCGTGAGCCCGAACAACCCGACGGGCAACTACGTCAAGCGCGCCGAGCTCAACGCCCTCGCGGAGCTCGGCCTGCCGATCCTCTCGGACGAGGTTTTCGCGCCGTTTCCGCTCGCGCGACCCGAGAGCGCGGCGCGGTCGGTGCTCGAGATCGACTCCGTGCCGGTGTTCGCGCTCTCGGGGCTCTCGAAGCTCGCGGCGCTGCCGCAGATGAAGCTCGGCTGGATCACGGTCGGAGGTCCGGAGCCGCTCGTGGAGGAGGCACTGGCCCGGCTCGAAATCCTCGCGGATGCGTTCCTTTCACCAGGAGCGCCGGTGCTGGCGGCGCTTCCCCGGCTCCTCGCCTTGCGCAAGACGACCACCGCTTCTCTCCAGGCTCGCCTCGAACGGCACGCTGCGCGGCTCACCGAGGCATTTCGCGACACGACCGTGACGCCGCTTCCGATCGAGGGCGGCTGGTACGCGGTGCTGCGCCTCCCCGCGGTACGGAGTGACGAAGCGTGGGCGCTCGGGCTACTCGAGGACGAGGGAGTGCTCGTGCATCCGGGCTATCTGTTCGATTTCGAGGGTCCGCCGCACGCCGTCGTGAGCCTTCTGACCCCCGAAGCCCCGTTCGAAGCGGGGCTCGCACGCATTGCCCGATACGCCGAGCGCGCCACGCGGGGAGCTCCCGGGGCGCGCTCGAACGGTGCGTCGCAGGCGTGAGTTCGGGGCTCCGCGCTGCGCACGAAACGGCGCTTCAGCAGCGCGCGCCGTTCGCAGCGCGCCGCCGCGCTGCGAACAGCAGGACACCGAGCAGCGCAACCCCGAGCCCTGCCGGGCTCGTCGACCGACCCGCGACCCGGCACCCACAGCCGCCCGGCTTTTCTTCGATGGGCGGCGGGCCATCCGTGGGCACGCCCCCTTCGTCTTCCATTCCTTCGCCCGCGTCCTCGCCGTCGGAGGTTTCCGTGCTCTCGGCGGGCGCGCTCTCCGAGCTGGACTCTCCGCTCGTGGACTCGCCGGCGGCCGGCTCCGTCTCGCTCTTCGCCTGGTCGGACTGCTTCTTCTTGTCGTTCTTGCCCGTGAACACGATCGAGCGGCGATCGATGATCTCGTTCTCACCCAGGAACTTCAGCGTGGTCGGAGTGCCTACCGTTTGGCCGTTGCGCGTGTCGCGGATGGTGACCTTGTACTCCCCCGCCTCGTAGCCGTGGGCGCGGGTGACCTTGAACGTGAACCGCGTTCGCTTCTCGATGTTTCCGGTCCCCGAATCCATGAAGCCCACGTCCACGCTCTCGATCAGCGACTGCCGGTTCTCGAGCGGGATAGTGCGCTCGATCAGCTTGTCGCCATCGACCATCGACCGCTCGTAGTACGCGGTCGGCTGGAACTCGAACTTCATCGGCACGTGGGCGACGTCAGGCGCCCGCGGCAGATAGATGGCGAGCTCGAGCCGCCAGTAGCCGCCCTCCCGTTCCTTGATCGCCTTCTCCTTCCATTCCACGCGCCCCGCGGCGCTCGCGGTGGCGGGAACCAGGAGGCACGCGAGGGTGATGAGGGTGAGCAGAAACCCGTGAATCAGCGACGGCGCACTCTTGAACAAAGAAAACCTCCGGCGCGCGACGCTAACACGCGGCCGGTCATCTCGACGAGTAGACGGCCGGCTCGGCCTCGTCGTCGAGCCACGGCGGAGCTGGAATCGTGTCGTGAAACTCGAACACGTCGGCCTCGCTCGGCGCGTCGTCGGTCGGGACGGGGCCGGGCCGAACGCTGTCGCGAGCGCCGAGGCCCGTGCTGCAGGTCTCCTGCCTCGGCGAGGCCGGTATGGGCTGGACGCGGACGTTCATGATCTCCCTCCTCTGCTCGTCAGGCGCATGCGGGGCGTCGAGTCGATGGATTCCCTGACCCAAGGACCATAGCGGTAGAGCGGACGAACCCCAAGCAAACAACGATGATTGGGAATTGTCGCACCGGAAAGACAAGCCGTTTCAGAGGCTTAACGGGTGCCAACCATTCGGGCTCCTCACGGGCCGTGCGCGCCTTCCGCGCGCAGCGCGCAGCGGAAGAGGACCGCGCCGCTCTCGCCCGCGTGGCCTTCGAATGCGTGGAGCGGCACGCCGAGCTCGCTGCGCGGCCCCTCGTCGGCGATCACGACGCCTGCGGTCAGCCACTGGATGGAGCGTCCGCGTCGATCGAGCGGCGCGAGCGGTCCATGCGCCGGCACCGTGATCACCTCGAGCACCGCTTCTTGCGTTTCGAGGTACCGCTCGATCCGCGCGTGCTCGAGCGTCACCGTGGCGACGGGGTAGCTCGCGCGCGTGCGCTCGATCTCGATGACGCCCGCTCGAGCCTTGCCCCCGAGGGCCTCGGGTTTCTCCAGGCGCACGGCGACGGTGTCGAGCAGGGGATGCGCGCCGAACAGCATCGCCGCGATCTCTTCCGTGGCCATCTCGATCAGTCGGTACTCGCGGAAGTAGAGCAGGTTGGTGACCTCTTCGAGCACCATGGAGTAGTCCACGGTGTGCGCGATTCTTCCGGAGCGTCCGGCGCGTGCGAGATCGAGGCCGAGGGTGACGTCGAGCCGGACGCGCTGGGGGCGTTTGCGCTCGGCGGGGCGAATCCCGACGATGCATTCGAGCTCGATGCCCTCGACGCGCAGGCAGTCGCGTGGCGGTCCGAGTGGGCGCGTCTCGTTCAATGGGTCACCCGTGGGCGTGGCTCGAGCTCCGTCACGAGCAGGGGCCAGCGGTTCGCCTGTCGACGCCAGGTCTCGGTGCCGGCTTCGCGCACGTCGACACACAGCGTGTAGCTCCCCGCCGTCGGCGGCGCGGGCAGGCCGAGCGTGCGCGTGCGGTACCGCGGCGTCGTCGAGCGGTGGGAGAAGACGTCGGTGATGGTCTCGAGCCCGGTGGTGGCGACGAGCGCATAGCGCACTTCGAAACGCCGATTCACGTCCTCGGGGTCGAGCTCGAAGTACGCATGGATCTCGAGCGGCAATACGGTCCCCGGGGGCGGCTGGCGCTCTTTCGGAAAGTTGAGCTGCTCCACGAGGTTGAACAGGGTCACGTTGTTCGAATGCCGGTCGAGGCTCGAGCCGCTCGCGAGTGCGAGGAGGTAACACTTGGGCATCGCGAACGCCGCCGATAACAGAGCGCCGGGGCCCCGGCAAACGGGGCTGGCGACCGACACGGGTCAGTAGAGGAAACGGGGGAGGGTGGACCCCGTGGCGAGCGCGACGACCGTGGCCGAGCCCACACAGAACGAGAGCCCCGCGACCAGGAACGAGAACCGGCGGGCGCTGCGGACGCGCGCGATGCCGGAGCGGCAGAGGAAGCGTTCGAGGCCGAGGCCGAGGTGGGCCGTGACGGCGGCGACGCCGAGCAGGTGCACGATCGCGAACCAGGGCACTCCGTCCACCGTCGACGAGAAGCGCGCGGCGAGGAGCTCTGCGAGGTCCTCGGGAGCGATGCGGCCGCGGAGCAACGGAACGCGGAAGTACGCCACGTGCGCCGCGATGAAGGCGAGGGCGAGGCCGCCCGAGGCGCGCAGCACGACCGAGCGCGCGCGCTCGGCCGGGTCGGGCTCGAGGCGGGCCCACAGCCTGCGGAGCCCGTAGCCCGCGTGGATCGCGAGCGGGAGCCAGACGAGGGCGACCTCGAGCACGAGGAAGAGCACGCCACCCGAGGCGACTCCGAAGGTATCGGCGCCCGCGAGCACGCTCGCGTAGCTCGCAAGGTGCACGACCACGAACAAGCCGAGCGGCACCACGCCGGTGAGCTCGAACCACGCCTGTCCGCGGGATCTGGGGGGAACGAGCGGGGTCATGGCCGAACCGGCGGGCGGAGAGCGGGCGCCGTCGGCCCACCGATCCGGGCGGGATGGCCGGAGCTCGAAGGGCCGCGCCGTGCGCGCCGAGTCTTGCACGGGGGCGCGCGGCCGCTCAAGGTGGCGTCGGTGCCCCGCGCGGGGCGTGACCGATGGAGCTTGTCGTCGATCTCCCGAACCGTCGAGCCACGAGGAAGCTCGCCGCGGCGCTCGCTCCTCGGCTCGAGCCGGGGGACCTCGTCGTGCTCGCCGGGGCGCTCGGAGCCGGAAAGACGTTCCTGGTACGCGCCTTGTGCCGGGAGCTCGGAGTGCCGCGGGAAGAGCGCGTCGCGAGCCCGACGTTCGCCCTGGTGCACGAGTACGCGGGGCGCTTGTCGATTCGGCACGCGGATCTGTATCGCGTCGAGAGCGGGCGGGAGCTCGCCGAGCTCGGCCTCGACGTCGCGCGCGACGACGGAGCGCTCGTGCTCGTCGAGTGGGGCACGCCGTACGTGGCCGATCTCGGCGGAGACGCTCTCGTGATCACGATTTCGCTCGAGCCGCGTAGGGCGCACGTGACGGCGACGGGACCGCGCAGCGCGGCACTGCTCGCGGCGCTCGGCGAGGCTGCCGAGCTGCTCGACTCGGGCGCGCGCGCGGGATAGGGGCGAAATCATGGCGTCGCAACAAGAGAGCTCCACGGCTTCCCTGGGCACGGGGTTCTCCTTGCTGCTCGCGCCCGTGCTCTCGTGGTTCGAGCAGATCGGGGCGACGCTCCTGCTCACGGGCGAAACGCTGCTCTGGACGATTCGGCCCCCCTATCGTTTCGGTCAGCTGCTCCTGGCGATGGACTTCATCGGGGTCAAGTCCATCTTCATCGTCTCGCTGACGGGGATCTTCAGTGGCATGGTGCTCGCTCTGCAGACGGTGCACAGCCTGCGGCAGTTCGGAGCCGAGAGCGTCGTCGGATCGCTGGTGGCGATTGCGCTCGCGCGCGAGATCAGTCCCGTGTTCGCAGCGCTCATGGTCACGGCGCGCGCGGGGAGCGCGATGGCCGCGGAGCTCGGCAACATGCGCGTCACGGAACAGATCGACGCGCTCGTCACGATGGCCGTCAACCCGGTTCAATATCTCGTCGCACCACGGCTGATCGCATCGGTGGCGATGTTGCCCTTGCTCTGCATCCTCTACAGCGTGGTGGGGATGGCGGGAGCGTGGCTCGTCGCCGTCGAGTGGCTCAACGTGGATCCGGGGACGTTCATCTCGAACATCGAGCGGTATCTCACGCCGGACGATTTCTTCATGGGGGAAATCAAAGCGGCGGTGTTCGGATTCTTGGTGGCGGCGATCTCGTGCTCGCAGGGGTTTCGGGCCTCTGGCGGGGCGAAGGGCGTCGGAGAGGCGACGACGCGCGCGGTCGTGCAGAGTGCAGTAGCGATTCTCGTGGCGAACTATCTGCTGACGAGCTGGCTCACCAAAGTCTGAGTTTGCCCGAGGTCGGCGCAGGAACGACCCGTCGCCGCGGAGCGCCCATCGGCGGCGACGCGCCGTTCATCGTCATTCCATCCCGGGGAGGCGCCCGAACGTCTTCATGGCGAGCGGGATCAGATGAGCGCAGCGTTCGGGGCCGAGATCGTAGCGCTCGTAGGGGTCGGTGAGCACGTCGAAGCACTTCCAGCCTCGGTCCCAGGAGCGGGCTTCGAGCTTGAGGTTCTCGTGCATGTAGCCCCAGTTTTCGAAGGCGCAGCTCCAGACGCCGGCGCAGTTCGTCATGGGGAGGGGCTCGTCGGTGAGACCGGGGCCGATCAGGCTCGTTCCGGGCATTTTCGCGCGGTACTGGGCGATCGCGGGATCGTTCCAGACGCCGATGAGGTCGAGGATGGTGGGGGCGATATCGACGTGGAACACGAACGCGTCGCGTTTGTCGGCGAGGTGCTGCTCCTCCTCGGGAGTGAGCAGGCCGGCAGGGGCGTCGATCCAGGCAGGGACTTTGATCTCCTCGTCGAAGATGCTGAAGGTGTGTCCCATCTGGCCGTGCTCGCGGAACGCCTCGCCGTGGTCGCTCGTGTACACGACCACCGTGCGCTCGCCGATCGGGCTCGCGCGCAGGTTCCGCAGAATCGTCGCCACGTGCCGATCCTGCTGATGAACCGAGTTCTGGTAGAAGTTCTTGAAGGCCTGGTTGTCTTCGGGCGCCTTGCTCGTCGTCCAGGGCTCGAACGGCATCGGCCCGTTCGGGTCCACGTAGTACGGGTAGTGCACGTTCGAGAGCTGGACCACGGCGAGGAACGGCTCCCGCAGCTCGAGCAACCCGCGGCTCACGTGCTCGGCGAGCAGGTGCTCGGGCGCCCCCATGTCGAGATCCGCCATCGGGTCGAGCTCGGTCGCGCTCGTGAACTGGCTCACGCCGAGGTTCTTCACCCACAGGCGCGCGTTGCCGAACATCATGTTCTGGCTGGTCCAGAACGCGGTGTCGTAACCCGCTGCGCGTGCGTAATCGAAGATCAAAGGCCAGGTGTGGAGCACCTCGCGGGACTCGGTCGGCAACACCCCCGCCCAGAGAACGGCCAACGAAATCGCCGTGCAGGAGGCCATCGAGCGCATCTGCCGGAGCGGCCGGCGCTCGGGCAAGAGGCGGTTCGTCGCCTCGGTTTTCCGGCACTCCGGATCGTACTCGACGCAGACACTGTCGGCGCGCACGCTCTCGAGAATCACGAGCAGCACGTTGCGCCGTCGGTCGGTCGTGGGCGTGAGCGGCGGAACCGGCAACGACTCACGAGCTCTCGGCCGGATCTGGTTCGATTGCTCGGTGAGCCCGAGCTGCGTGCGCAACAGGCCGCCCACCGCATGCAGATAGAGGACGTCGGGAGTCGAGGCCTGCGCGTGCCGGTGCTGCGTGGGAATGAAGAACGTGGCGACGAGCACCGCGGGCGCGAGCAGCGCCGCGACCCGCCCGCGCCGACCCGCCGCGCGGAACACCCGCCGCGCGCCGAACACGAGCGCGAGCGCGAGCAGGAACGGAGGCAGCTTCGTCTCGAGGTAGTTGCCGATGTCCGCGAACAGCTGATTGAGGACGCTGTCGACGAAGTTCGATGCGAACACCGACACGTCCACGTTCAGGTAGGCGTTGTACTGCTCGTAGAAGTACGTTTGCCCCCCGACGCTGAACGTGAGCGCTATCACGAACAGCGCCGCGTTGACCGCCCCGAGCGTGCCGCGCCGGGCCGCGCCGTAGAGCAGCACCGACCACAAGACGGCGCTCTCGACGAGCGCCGCCGCATACGTGAAGTGATACCAGCCGTCGAGCGTCGACAACCGGGAGCCGCGGCGCAAAAGATCCGTCGAAAGGACGACCAGGGGCGTCGCCGCGAGCACCGCCGCGCGGGCAACTCCTTTCGGAATCCCATCCAAGCGCAGCTTGGCGCGAGCGCTTCCGGCAGTCTCTCGGCTCGGGGATGCGCTCGCGCGCTCGAGGTCGAGGGCGTCGGACACCGTGCGGCCGAGAGCTTATCAGAGGCGTTCAGGAAACGAATCGGAAACCAATCGGGCTCTGGGCGAGCGCGCCGTGACGAGCGTTCCGCGCGTTCGACGCGCGGGCCAGAGGCGGCCTCGGGGCGTGCTCCGTGGCGGAAGGCTCTCGACGGATCCCGGGAGATCGCCGAAGATTCCGCCCGTGGACCAGAGAGGGACCTTTGGGGACGTCGTGGAAGCTCCGAGTGCCGACGCGGTTCGCGCCGGGGCGGCCGTGTATCGGCCGTGGACGCTCCGCCTCTACGACGTTTGGGTGCACGGCGTCTCGAACGCCATCGCCTGGCGCTGCCCGACGCGGGCGTTGCTCGACGCGTACGATCGCAACGTTTCGGCGCGCCACTTGGACGTGGGCGTGGGCAGCGGATTCTTTCTTTCCCAGTGCCGCTTCCCCGTCGCGGAGCCACGCGTCACGCTCGTGGACCTCAACCCGGCGTCGCTCGCCTTCACGAGCGCACGCATCCGCCGGTACCGGCCGACGGTACACCAGGCGAACGTCTTCGAGCTCACGACCCTCCCCGAAGCGCCCTTCGACTCGATCGCGCTCATGTACCTGTTGCACTGCCTGCCGGGCACGCTCGCCACGAAGAGCCGCCTGTTCGAACGGCTCGGGAAGCTGCTCGCTCCCGAAGGCGTGCTGTTCGGCGCGACGATCCTCGGCCGAGGCGTCGAGAGGTCCCTGCCCGCGCGCGTGCTGATGCGCGTCTACAACGCCAAGGGGATTTTCTCCAACGCCGACGACACGCTCGCCGATCTCGAGGCCGGGCTTCGTCGCGCGTTCGTCGAGGTGCGCGTCTCGCTGCACGGCATGGTCGCCGTGTTCGAAGCCCGGCAGCCCCGAGCCACGCACGCGCTCAGCTGAGCGCGAGCATCCGATCGATGGGAACGCGGGCGCGCTCGCGGAGCTCGACGGGCAGATCGATCTGCGGTTTCAGGTCGCGCAGCGCCTCGTACACCTTCTCGAGCGTATTGAGACGCATGAAGGGGCACTCGTTGCAGGCGCAGTTGTTTTCGGGCGGCGCCGCGATGAGCCGCTTGTTCGGCGCGAGCTTCTGCATCTGGTGCAAAATGCCGGGCTCGGTCGCGACGATGTACGTCTCGCTCGGGTCGCTCTCCACGAAGCGGAGCAACGCCGCCGTCGAGCCGACGAACGCAGCGCGCGCGAGCAGCGGCTCCTCGCACTCGGGATGCGCGATGAGCTTGGCCTCGGGGTGCTGGACCAGCAACGCCTCGAGCTTTCTCATGCTGAACGTCTCGTGCACGATGCAGCTTCCCGGCCAGAGCACGAGATCGCGCCCCGTCTGCTTCGCGACGTAGCGCCCGAGGTTCCGATCCGGCGCGAAGAGGATGCGGCGGTCGCTCGGCAGCGCCCGAACGATCTTCTCGGCGTTGCTCGACGTGCAGATGTAATCGCTCTCGGCCTTCACCGCGGCCGAGAAGTTTATGTAGCTGACCGTGCTCGCATCCGTGTACGGCGCCCTCCCGGCAACGAAGCGGTCGACCGGACAGCCGTCGGCGAGCGAGCAGCCAGCCGCGAGATCCGGCACGATGACGATGCGCTCCGGATTCAGGATCTTCGCGGTTTCGGCCATGAAGTGGACGCCCGCGAATAGGATCACGTCGGCACGCGTGCGCGCCGCTGCCTGCGCGAGCTGGAGCGAGTCGCCGATGTGATCGGCGAGATCCTGCACCTCGCTCTCTTGATAGTAGTGCGCGAGCAACACCGCATTGCGCTCCCGCTTGAGCCTTCGAATCTCGTCTTCGAGATCGAGCGTGGCGGGAGCAGGGCGTCCCGCGGGGGAGGTAGGCACGAGCGGCAGCATGGGCGAACTATAGTCCCGGTTCCGAGCCTTCGCCCTTCGGCGGAGCGTCCACTTTCGGGACGGCCTGGGCGAACCGCTCCGCGACCTGCTCGGGCGTTTCGGCCGCCTGCGGGTCGATCGAGAAATCCACGGGCTCGCGCGGCGTGAGCTTGTCGAGGAGCTCCCGCACCTCGCGCTTGGAGAGGCCGAGGGCGGCGAGCGCCTCGGCGCCGAGCCGCTGCCCCGTGCTCGAGAGCCCCTCGTCGGACACCGCGACGAGCTTGCGCAAGGCTTCGAGCTCCATCCGGCTCAAGCGCGCGCCGCACACGTCGTAATCGATCCACGCCTCGTAGCTGAGCGGCGCAATCTGCTTGAGCATGCCGGCCATCACGCGGCCGTACGCCTGAATCTCCCACTGCGCGTGCGCATCGACGCGCAACCGCAGAAAGTGCATCAGGTTGTGCAGATCGATCTTCCAGTACCACTGCGTATACGTGGACAGTGGCAGATCGATGCGGGCCAGCTCACGCGCCATGTTCTCGCCGGTCATCCACTCGTACGCCGAGCGGGCCAGGCTCCGGATTTCCTTCCAACGCCGCTCGGCCTCCGCGTACGTCGCGTCCGGTAGCGGAACACCGCTCCTGCCCTGATTGTTCGTTTTGCTTTGGCTCTGGAGCTGCTCGCGCGGCGGCGTGTAGAACACCATCGGGATGAGCGAGTAGCGGCCGGAGTACTCGTTGACGTTGGCCGTACGGTGCCGGATCCACTGCCGCGCCACGAACATCGGCATGCAGCAGTGGAACTTGAGCTCGACCATCTCGCTCGGCGTCGTGTGGGAATGCCGACGCAGGTAGCGCAACAATCCCCGGGTCTGGCTCGTGCGCCGGGTGCCGTAGCCGTAGCTGACGCGCGCGGCGCGCTCGACGCACTCGTCGGTGCCCATGTAGTCGACGAGCGCCACGAATCCGTGGTCGAGGACGCGGAAGTACCGGCCGAGCAGGCTCTCGGCTCCGGGAGAAATGGGGCGGAGGGTGGCGCTCATGATCGCCGACAGCTCATGGCTCCGTGGCCGGAAGGACGCAAGGGGCGTCCCGATTGAAAGCGCAGGGCCTCGGACTACGCTCGATGCATGCGCCTTGCTGCGGCGGTCTCGATCTGCGCGCTCGCGACGAGCCTCGTGGCCGTGGGGGCACGCGCGGACGACGCGCCGAGACGTCCCCTGGTCGTGCCGCCGCTGTTCGACGGGCAAGACGTCGGGTTTGCGGGGGAGGAGCGTGACGGCACACGCCGAATCATCGCGTACGGCGTGCGCGTGCTCCTCCGGCCGGACGGTGAGGTCTCCGTCGCAACGGAGCTCTTGCCGTACGGCAAGGCGATTCAGTCGATCGAGCTCCCCGAGCGCCTCGGCTCCGGGTTTCTGTTCGCCGCGAGCGCTCTGGGACGGACGGCGCTCTGGCGCGCGGAGAGCTTCCACGGGCCACTCACCCCGGTGGGAGAGCTCGATTTCGAGTCCGAGCGCATCGTCGCGGGGTTCGATCGCATCTACGTGCAGGCGCGGCGCACGGGGGAGTGGGCGGCGCTGGACGTGCAAACGGGGCGGGCGCGTGACCGCGGCACCCTCCCGCCGTCGCCGAGTTACGGAGCGATGGCGTTCGCGGATCCCTGGTTCGGCGCCGTCGAGGTTCCGGTCCGCGGTCTGCTCGCGACCTTCGACGCCGGAGCGAGCTGGCACGAGCTCGGCCTCGTGGGCACGAACGTCACCGCCGCCGAAGGGCGCCTGCTCGTGAGCACCGCCGAGCGCACCTACGGCGTCGAGCCCGACGGAAGGGTGCACCCGCTCCCCTCCGGCTCCGAGGTCGCCGATGGCAGGGCCGCGCCCTCGGCCCGCGTGCGGCGGGGGGGGCCGCTCGGTCCGTTGCCGCTCGCCGTTGCGGTCCTTCGCGGTTACCCGGATTCCGAAACCACTGCCGTCGTCGCGGCGCGCGGAGCGCTCGCGCGGGTGCGACTCACCGATGGTCGGGTGCTCGCGCTGCGGGAGCGCGTCTTGCCCCCGACCGCCGAGTGCAGCGGCATTCCCCTCGGGCGTGGGTTCGGCTTCGTCTGCGCCGAGCCGGGCGGACGCACGGAAATCTACGCCTTCGAACGCCCGCTCGCGCTGCGCCGCGTGCACGCGTTCGAGGAGCCGCGCTTCGTTTCGGCGAGCGGCAACGGCGGCCTCGTCGTCCGTGGTCCCTGCGGCCAGCGCGCCCCGGCGGCGCCGGCGCGTTACTGCATCCGCACTCCGCAGGGGCGCTGGTTCGAAGTGCCGATGCCCTCCGGGGCGGGAACGGAGCGCGTGGTGGCGCTCGCGGACGGACGCGCGGCGGTGCTGTTTCCGCCGGGCCGAGGGCGGCCGGGCAAGCTAGCGCTGGTCGACGCGATCGGGACCGTGAGCACCGTTCCGCTGACCATCTCGGCGCGGGACGAGGCGCTTCGAGCGTTGGTGAGCGAAGGCTTCTGGATGGATGGCTTCGTCCAGAACGACGCGGGCCTGCTCAGCGGCTGGGCCGTGGGGCGGGGAGCGTTCACCGGCATTCGCATCGCGCTCGACGGTGCCGTGACTTCGGGTCCCTTGCAGCACGGCATCGAGGACGCGTTGATCTCCGGCGAGCGCGCGCTCGTCCTCGGTCCTTCCGGGATTGCCGAGCAAAGCAGCGATGGCGGGTTCAGCTGGAGCGACGCCGATCTGCCCGCCACCGTGGAGCTCGATCGGGGTCGTGGGGAACGCATCACGACCCCGGGCGAACAGGGCTGCTCCGCGGTCGGTTGTGCGTTCCTCGGCTGGCTGCGCATCGGGTGGAACGGCGCCGAGAGCCCGCGACCGCTCGCCATGGCCAAGCGTCCGAACCCGACCGCGCTCCCGCAGCCCGGCGGCGGGCGATGGACGCTGAGCTGCACGCCGACCGGCGTCGCTTCTCGCCCGGCGCTGCCGCTCGTCGCGCGGCGTGGCGCCCCCACGGGCGTGACGGCGCACGCCCACGCTCCGTGGCTGCCACTGCTCGAGGTTCCGGCACCGACGATCGGTCGAGACAGCGTGGGTCTCGACACCGGCACGGAGGCGGAGCTCGTGCAGCTTCGCGCGTACCTGTGGGCGCCCCGCCATGCGCCGCTCGGCCGGCAGGGAACGTTCCTCGTTCGTGCCGCGGATCGCTTCCAGGTTCAGAGCGGTGTGTGGTCGACGACGCCGTCTGCGAGTCCCTGGCCGGATCTCGATCAGGCGGCCGAGGCCTTCGGTTACGAAGGGGCAGGCGCCTCGTCCTGGCGGCTCGCGCTCGATCCTTCGGGTCGCGGCGGGGTGCTCGCCGTCAGCTACCGCGGAACGACGGACCTTTACATCGTCGAGGAAAACCGCCCGATTCGTGCGATCGGCAACGCGCCGCGCCAGGGGATCGGATCGCTCACCTCGGCCGTTCGGCTCGGCCCCGTTTGGCACGCCGCCACCAACAAAAACCCCGGTACGTTTCGATTTTTCCCGTTCGAAAC
>QGUH01000719.1 GCA_003242355.1 Pseudomonadota bacterium | reverse complement strand
CCCGGATGCACGGTGTACGTGCGCGTCCCGATGCGCTCGCGCGCCGTGCCGCGCAGCACGAGCACGAACTCGATCTGCCCGTGGAAGTGTGCCGGCTTGTGATCGGGGGCCGAATACGGCCACACCGCGCCGTCGATCGTGGACGGCGCCAGCACGTGTTCCTGGAAGATCGCCTCCGGGCGCGGCACACCGGCACGGTAGCAGAGGGGGCGGGAGGGAGGCGTGGCGCTGTTTCCGGACGGATCCCGAGCTCGACCGGCCGACGTCGGTTCGGGTGCGCACTCGGTATTCGAGTGATGCAGGGGTTACCGGGCGAGCGGCAAGCGTGTCGAGGTCATTTTGGCGGGAAGGGCGGGCAAAAGGGGCTCGTCCGCGGGCCGAAAGCGGAGTTAAAGTCGCGGCATGAACTCGTTGCCGCGCCTTCGCGGGTCGCGCTTCGCGGCCACGGTGATCTCGATGGTGGCATTCGCGCTCTTCGGCTGTGGAGGAGGCGAAGAGCGCACGGACCCCAGCGAGCAAGACGTCGTCGAAATCGAGCCGTTTCCGTCCACGGTGATGCTGACCGACGCGGACCTCGCGGACATCGAGGTCAGCGAAACCGACGGCATCATCGAGCTGTCGGCCGATGCGCCGTCGGCGACGGAGCTGCGAAAGGGGCGGGTCTTCGTCGCGGGCCGATCCGAGCGCACGCCCAACGGGCTGCTGCGCATCGTAAAATCGGTGGAAACGGACGGCGATCGGCTGCGCCTCGAGACGCTGCACGCGCCTCTTCAACTGGCGTTCCGCAAGGTGCACATCGAGGCGGCGCGCCGTTCGACGGGAGACCTCGGCGCCCTGGAGGGGGAATCCGATCGGGAACCGCTCGCGCTCGGCGGCGTGGGCGCGAGCAAGAGCCTCGAGGCGATTCTCTTCGACGGTGACGGGGACGAGGACACGAACAACGACCAGATTGCCGTCAACGGCGAGCTCTCCGGAAACGTGGAGTTCGAGTTCGAGCTCGATTTCGACTGGGGGGCCTTCGAGGACTTGCCGGGGTTCGTGGAAGACTGCGTCAACGGCCTTCTGGAGCTCGAATTCGACTGCAGCCTCACGGAGCTCTTGCCCGAGGCGAAGACCTCGCTGGTGGTCACGCCCAGTCTGGGCTCGCGGCTCGATCTCGAGGGCGCGGCGGTGCTCGATTTCGAGAAGGAGGTGCAGCTCTTTCAGAGCAACCTGGGCGTGCTCGTGTTCGGGCCGATCGTGATCACGCCGAACGTGCGCATCCTGGCGACGGTCGAAGGCGCGGCCTCGGCGCGCTTTGCGACCTCGGTGGACGCGGCGCTCCACTTCGACACTTCCGTTTCGCTCTCGTCGCGCAACCCGGGGGCGCCCGATTTTCAGCCGCCGATGCTGCGCGACGTGACCTTCGACGCGCGCCCGCCGGAAGTGACGCTCATGGCGCGGGCGCGTGCCGGGCTCGGCGTGGAGCTCGGCCTGCTCGTTTACGGCGTGGTGGGGCCGTACGCGCGCGCCGAAGGGTACGGGGAGATCGACGCGAACGTGTTTCGCTCGCCCTGCGTCGAGCTGCGGGCGGGGCTTGCGGGGCGCCTGGGTCTGCGCCTGTCGACGCCCGCGATTCTGTTCCTCGAGCCCATCGATCTGTTCGACTGGCACGCGGACTTCGACGTGCTGAGCACCGTGCTCGACGTGCCCGTGCCCCCGTGTGAACCGCCGCCCGATGCTTCGACGTTGCCGCCCGGCGCGGGGCCGGACGGCGAGCATCTGGCCAACCCCACCTTCGAGCCCTGGTCGCGCACGCTCGACTCGGTGTTCCACAGCGGCGGCGCCATCCCGGGAGGTTCGACGTACTGGATCGATCAAGGGCGCGCCATCGACGGGCGCATCGTCGTCGGCGGTCGGGGCGCGGAAGCGCTCGTGAAGATCGACGAGAACGGGAACGTGATCTGGGTGAAGAGCCTGGAGGATGCGAACGGGTTCACGTTGCATCCCGTGCGCACCATCCCGACGCGGGACGCGGCCATGCTCGTGCTCGCCGAGCCGGATTTTCCGCCGCTTTGGCTCGTCAAGGTGACTCAGTCCGGCACCGTGCTCTGGAGTCGAACTCTCGAGATCCCGGACGTGGTGAGTTGCGGTCTCAAGCCCGTCGGCTTGACGCGCGATTCGGGGGACGGCTTCTTCGTGCTCACGGCGTGCACGTTCACGCACGCGTTTCACCGCATCCACATCGACGCACACGGCGAGGTGCTGAGCGCAGTGAAGGTGACGGATCCGAACGCCTCGGGCCTGGAAGCCACGGTCGCAACGCGCGTGGGAGACGACGTGTTCGTGGCCGGGCAGCTCCGGCACGCCGGTGAGCCCGATTCGATGTTCGGCTTACGGCAAACCGAGGAAGGCGAGTTGGTCTTCGCGCGGCGCTACGTGGCGTGCGACGAAGGCCCCGACGTCTTCCCGGTGCGCGCCGTCGTGTCGCCCGAGGGCGACGTGACCGTCGCAGGCCGGGGCGGGGCCGAGCACAATGGGTTCGTCGCGCGGCTCAAGCCCAACGGCAGTGTCGGCTTCGCATCGTTTCCGGGCTTCGGCTTCGGGCTCGGCAGCGTGTTCGTGGTCGACTCGATCGCGGAGCTGCCGACCACCGGCTACATCGTCGGTGGCTCGAGCGTTCGCCTCACGGGCGACGGAATGCTCGAGGTCCCGAACTTCACGCTGCTACAGCTCGACGCCGTCGGAAAGCCGATCTGGTCGCGCCACTACACGCTGCAAGGCGCCGACGGCAAGGCGCGCGCCGCCGCCCAAACCGACCTCACGTTGACGGACGACGGCGGCATCCTCGTGAGCGGCTACGCGCAGCAGAGCGAAACCTCCACGCGGGAGGATCTCTGGGTGATGAAGGTCTTCGCGCGTGACGGACACATCGACTTCGAGTCGAACAAAGCCATCGCGAGCGACCCCGACGACCCCGCCGACGCGATCACCAACCTCACCTGCTCACTCTCCGCCGAGCGCTGGGAGCCCGAAATCGAGGACGATCCCGGAGTCGCCACGGTGCCCGACGAAGCCACGAGCGTACCGTGGCGACTCCGGGATCGTCCTCGATTTCGGGCTCCCAGCGCTCGGCGGAGAGTGAGCAGGTGAGGTTGGTGATCGCATCGGCGGGGTCGTCGGGGTCGCTCGCGATGGC
>QGUH01000718.1 GCA_003242355.1 Pseudomonadota bacterium | reverse complement strand
CCCGGCGCGAGCTCGGCAGCGCGCCCGGGCAGCGCGCTCCGCGTGCGCCCGCCGTCGCGGGAACCCTGTCCGCCGGCGGCGAGCGCCTCGGCCAGCGTGCGCTTGAGCCGCTGCGTCTTGTCCGGATCGTCGCCTTCGCCTGCCGCGCGCTCGAGCAAGAGCAGCGTCTCTTCCTGCACGCTGCCACTGAGAGCGATGTCGAAGAACTGCCGCGCGCGCTCGAAGTTCTCGTAGCGGGCCGCGACCTGGGCCGCGCGCGCCAGCGCCTGAAGGCGATCCGCGGGCGCCTTGCAGCGGGTCACCTGCCGCTCGTAGAGCTCGATGACCGCATCGGGCTCCTTGGCGATGCGTGCCAGGCGATCGAGCAACGGCTCCGCCTCGGCCGCCGGTACGCTCGGCAAGCCTTGCTCGCCGTGTTGAACGGCCTCGGCGGCATCGACGCCGACCTCGGCCAACACCTCGGCCTGGCGCACGAGCTCCTCGGCGCGAGGCGGCCCGGAAAGCTCCTGCACGAGCAAATCGTGGGCGACGGCGAGCGCGTCGAGATCCTTGAGGCGAATCGCGATCGTCTCGAGCTTGGTCGCGAGCTCGGGATCGGCACCCCGCGTGCGCGCGAGCTCCTTGGCCACGCTCGCCGCATCCGCCTCGCGCCCCACCTCGAGGAAGCGCTCGAACGCGCCGCTCAACGCTCCGTTGCGCGCCGGCCCGATCGGCGCCTGCGCGTCCCACTCCACGAGCTTGCTCGCGACGAGGCCCTTCCAACCGAGCTCGTCACCGAGACGCACGTACTCGTCGCGGCACGGCTGGTCGCCCGCATCCGCCACTTGCATGAGCGCCGCGAGCGCCTCGTCGCCCTTGCCCACCTTCTGGTGGAGGATCTCGGCGATCCGACGGGTCATGCGGCTGACCTCTTCCTCGTCGCCCTCGACCTCGATGAGCAGGCCGAGCAGCTCCGCGACCCGTTCCCACTCGCCGAGACGCTCGCACAGCTCGCACAGGCGCTGCACGGCGTCGTAATTCTCCGGCTCGAGCCGGCGCAAAATGTCGAGCACGCGCACGGCGTCGTCGGGCGCGTCGAGCGGCCCTTCGTAGAGGCGCGAGAGGCGCTCGGCGGTCTCGATCTTCGCCTCACCATCGGGCAAGAGCCCGAGGCACTTCTCGAGAGCGCTCGCCGTGCCGCTCGGGTTCTCGCGCCGTTCCTCGAGATCGGCGATGCGCACGAGCGCGCCGATGTGATGCGGATCGAGGTCCTCGAGAATGCGCTCGTAGCGGGCGATCGCGCCTTCGACGTCGTCGAGCTTCTCGGCCACTAGAGCGGCCTCGCGCAGCGCGAACTCGAGCTTCTCGCGGGGCTCTTCGACGAGCTGGACGAGGCGCGCGAGATAGCTCACCGCCTCGCCGAACTCGGCGGTCTGCTCCGCGTCGTCCGCGAGCCACACGAGCGCGTCGCGGTCCTCGCCGTCGTCGAGGATCGCCCGCATCGTCTCGCGCGCGCCATCGAGATCCTGCAGCGACCCGCTCTGCAAATCGGCGGCGCGCTTGCGCAGCGCGACCCGCGTCGCGCGATCCGAAAGACGGCTCGCGCGCTGAATCAAGAAGTTCGCGAGCTCGGCACGGCGCCCGTCCGCCTCGTAGAAGGCCTCGAGCTTCTGCGCGTATTCGTCGTTCTCCGGCTCGAGATCGGTCGCCCGCTCGAGCCGTGCGACGGCGTTCGGCTCGTCTCCGGCGCGCACGAGGTAGTCCGCGGCGGTCGCTGCCAGGGCCGCCTTCGCGGAAGCCGAGCTCGTGAGCTCCGCGCGCTCGTCCGCGGCCATCGCCGCCTGGGCGAACGCCGAGGCTTCGACGAACGCACGCTCGGCCGCCGCCCACAGCTTTTCCGAGCGGATGAGCGACGCGCCTTCGGCGTAGGCCTCGCCCGCGCCGTACTGATCGCCGATGGCGAGGCGCAGCTCGCCGAGTTTCTCGAGCAACGACGCGCGCGTGGCGTCGCTCGAGATCGACTGCAGGTTGTCCGAAATCACGCGCGCCGCGAGCTCCGGACGTTCCCCGAGCTCGAAGTGACGAACCGCCGTGAGGATCGCCTCCTCGTCGTCGGGGGCGAGCGCGGCGATGCGCGCCCACGTCTCCCCGGTGGCGATGGGATCCTTGCGCCGCTGCTCGTGCAGCTTCGCCAACGCCTTCTCGAGCGAAATGCGCGCTTCGACGTCCGCCGTCTGCTCGGCCTCTTCCCGGAGCACCTGAGCGAGCGCATCCCACTCGCCGGCCTTTTCGAGCGCGCGCTTGAGCTGGCTGCGCGCCGGCTCGTCATCGGGATCGAGCGCGACGATCTCCTGGAGTGCCGCAATGGCGCGCGCCGGTTCCCGGAGCTGCGACTCGCAGAGCGTCGCGACCTCCTTGAGCCAGGCCTTGCGCTGGTCGACGTCGACGTCTTCGCTCCGGCTCGCCGCGAGCAGCATGTCGCGCAGCTCGACCAGCTTGCGTTCCTTCCGGAGGTGCGGCTCCAAGAACCCGATCGCATCGAGATTGTCGGAGTCGAGCGCGAGCACCTCGAAGTAGCGCGCGGCAGCCTCGGCGCGCTTTCCCTTGCGGGCGAGCGCCTGGGCCACGTCGAGCAAGGCCTGAATGCGCTCTTCCGCCGGAGCGTCGGGCGGTGGGCGGAGCGCCTCGATGAGCGCATCGTCCCCGCCGAGCTCCATCGCTTGCGTGACCACGCGTCGTGCGTCGGCGGCGAGCGGACCGTGCGGATTCGCTCGCAAATAAGCCGCCGCCTTGGGCGCGACCTCGATGACGCGCCCGAGCTGTTCGCCGTAGTAGATGGCGAGCTGCACCGCCCGATCGATGGAGGGGACGAGCTCGAGGGCGCACACCGAGTACGAGAATCCGTGCTCGCCGGGATACTCCTCGGCGAGCTCGACGAACAACGCCGCGCCCTCGTCGAGCTCGACCTGCGGCACGTTCTCGCCGTTCTGCAGGCGCTCGAGAATGCACGCCGCGACCTGCTGCTTGAGGCCCGGATCCTGACCGCCCTCCTGCGCGCGGGCGTTGCGCAGCGCTTGCGTCGCGCCGATGAGGTCCCCGGCCGTGCGCCGGACGTCGGCCTCGTCCTGGTAGAGGGCGATACCCGCCGCGCGGCCGGGGCCGCGGCGCTGCCCCCCTCCAAAAACAGAACCGCCCAGTTCCCT
>QGUH01000016.1 GCA_003242355.1 Pseudomonadota bacterium | reverse complement strand
GGGAAGCGCTTCGCGACGACGAACATCATCCCGCCGCTCAAGGACGCCTGGGATCTGCCGGAGTTTCGCGAGCCGAACCCGTACTTCTCCGGGCAGGCCATCGGCGCGATGTACGCGAAGCTCGCGGCCGAGACGCCCGTCTCCTGGGGCAGCCCCTACTATCGCGAAGCCGAGGGGCAGCTCAGCCAGGTCTTCCTGCGGGCGATGGAGCGCTATCGGACGCGCGGAGAGAGCGGCCTTCGCGAGTTCGTGCAGGACGAGCTCGACCGCGCCGAGGCGTACCTGAACCGCGTCATCAGTCGCAACGTGCTCGCGAAGAGGTGAGCGTGACCCACGGCATCGAGGAGCAAGTTCGCCCAGCGAAAGCGGCGCCCGAGATCGAGCAGCCGAGGCGGCGGCGGCCGAATCTCGCGCCGTACGCGTTCCTGGCCCCGTATCTCGTGGTGACGGGCGTATTCGTCGCCTATCCGCTCGTGCACGCCGCGGTGCTCGCGTTCCACCAGACGAACGGTCCGGCTTCGCGCGCCTTCGTCGGCCTCGACAACTTCCGGTACCTGCTGACGGACCCGGTGTTCCACAAGGCGCTCTGGAACACCACGGTTTTCGCCCTGTTCTCGCTGTTTCTGCAGCTTCCGCTCTCGATGGCTCTCGCCCTCTTGCTCAACACGAGCAAGGGCAGGATGAAGAGCATTTTCCGGCTGGTTCTGTTCTCGCCGAACCTCGTCGGGCAGATCTTCGTCGGCATCCTGTTCAGCGTGCTGTTCACGCCGCGCTACGGCCTCATCAACCGCTTCGTGCACGCGCTCGTCGGGTGGGGGCTCGAGGAGCGGTGGCTCGGCAATCCCTCCCTGGTGATGCCGGCGATCGTGATCACCTCGCTCTGGCTCTGGGTGGGGTTCAACATGATCTACTTCCTCGCGGCGCTGCAGAGCGTGGACAAGTCGCTCGAGGAGGCCGCGCGGGTCGACGGCGCCAACCGCTTCCAGGTGTTCTGGCACGTGACCTTGCCGTCCATTCGCCACGTCGTCGTGTTCGTCGTGGTCACGAGCCTCATCGGCTCCTACCAGCTCTTCGAGCTCCCCCTGGCGCTCATGCCCGACAGCTACGGCCGAGGGCCGGACGATGCGGGCCTCACGGTGATCACGTACTTGTACGACGTCGGGTTCACGAGCGGCGACCTCGGGCTCGGCTCGGCCGTGGGCTGGCTGCTCGCCGTGATCATCTTCGGCCTCAGCTTGCTGCAGATCAAAGTGGCTCGGGTGGCGGAGGATTGAGATGAACGCGCTGCAGATCGTCCTGCTGCTCCTCGCGCTCGGATTCGTCGTCCTGTACGCGCGCTCGCCGCGCAATCCGAAGCTCGCGCTGGCCTACTTGCGTTGGGTGGCGCTCGGCATCGCGGCAATCCTCGTGCTCGCGCCGTTCGTGTGGCTGATCGCGGCGGTGTTCAAGGACCGCGCGGTGCTGAACGAGTACGTCTTCTTCCCGCCGCCCAGCGAGTGGTCGGAGAAGACCGTGAATCTCGGCAACCTGCGGCGGCTGTTCGCGGGCGACGATACCGTTCAGGGGAAGGTCTTCTTCTGGCAGTACGTGATCAACTCGCTGTTCTTCGCGAGCGCGATCACGATCTTGCAGCTGACGTTCTGCTCGCTCGCCGGGTACGCGCTCGCCAAGTACGACTTCGTCGGCAAGCGCCCGCTCATGGTGTTCATGCTCGGGTCGATGATGGTGCCGCCCGTGCTCCTGTTCCCGCCCCTGTACGAGATGATGGTCAAGCTCGACCTCATCGACACGTACCACGGGCTGATTCTGCCGAGCATGGTAGGCGCCTACGGGATCTTCCTGTTTCGCCAGGCCATGATCTCGATTCCCAAGGAGATGCTGGACGCCGGCCGAATCGACGGTTGCAGCGAGTTCGGCATCTATTTGCGCCTGGTGATGCCGCTGGTGCGACCGATGAGCGCGGCCTTTTGCCTGGTCACGTTCCTCGGGCAGTGGAACTCGTTCTTCGGGCCCAGCATCTTCCTGCAGACCCAGAGCAAGCTCACGCTGCCCGTGATTTTGAACCTGTACATCGGCTTCTACCAGACCGAGTACGGCGTGTTCCTCGCCGGCACGCTGCTCGCCATCATTCCGCCCGCGATCCTGTTCTTCGCGCTGGAGAAGGAGTTCATCAGCGGGCTCGCCTCGGGCGCCGTCAAAGGTTAGAGGAACGGCGTTTTCTGCCCGCGGGCTTCGGTTGGAGAAAGCACCCGGTGCACTTCTAGGGTGCTTTTGCGTTCACGCTGCAGGGTGCCGCCGCAGCAAGCATCTTAACTAGCGACCGAGGCGCACGGCGTCTTGATGTACGGATCGGCGCGGGTAATGCTGGCGCCGTGATGTGGCGACGGCTTGCCGCGATCACGGGGGCGCTGCTCACGAGCGTCCATGCGTGCAGCATTTACGATCCCGAGGATCTCACGCCCGGGGACTCGTCTTGGGTGCCCTCGGGAGGTGATGGAGGCCAGGGCGGGAAGGTCTCGAGTCAGGGGGGAGGTCGAAGCGGCACGAGCCCGATGGGGGGCAGTTCTTCCGGCACGTCGGGGACGGGCGGCACGGTCGGCGGTGGCGGGCTCGGCGGCGCAATGGGAGGGGTTTCGGGGAGCGGCGGCGCGGGAGGCGGCGCGCCTCCCCAGGGCGGGTCGGCCGCCGTCGGCAATGCGGGAGCGTCCCCAGGCGATGGCACCGGCGGAGTGAGCGGAGCAGCGGGCGAGGCCGGAGCGGCCGGGGAAGGGGGCGCGCCGGTCGAAGGCGACGCGGGCGCGGGCGGTGGTGGCGCAGGCGATCCCGACGAGATCGCGGGTGGAGCCCCGTCGGCAGGCGCAGGCGGTAGCGGGGAGGAGGCGGGTGCCGCCGGCGCAGACTCCGTGGACGGAGCGTCGGGCGCCGGTGGGGAGATCGGAAGCGCAGGAGCGCCGGGCAGCGGTGGATCGAGCACGGGAGGCACGAGCTCCGTCTCGCCCTTGCTCATCGACGACTGTGAAGACGGCGACCATCGCATCGTCCTCCAGGACGGTCGGAACGGATACTGGGCGACGTTCGACGATCTCACGGGCGGAACCGTGTTCCCCCCCGTTGGTGCATCCGACGGTTTCATGTCGAGAACGATCCCGAACACCGGAACCGGTGAATACGCGGTGTACTTCGCCGCGAACGGACACCAGCTCGGTGCCGGCGTCGGCTTCGAGCTGGTCTCCGGCAAGGAGCCGTACTCGCTCGCTTACGACTATGCCGGCATTGCGTTCGGGGCCCGCGCCGTCAAGGCGCCCCTCACGATTCATGTGCGGCTGCCCGTCGTGGCAACCGTCGTCGAGGGAGGGCTATGCACTCCTCCCCCGGCCCCTGCCGACACGTCGTGCTTCGACCACTTCTTCGTCGAAGTGGACCTGACCACGTCGTGGAAGACGTACACGGTGTATTGGGATGATCCCGACTTGATACAAGGCGGCTGGGGCTATCCGGCTGGCGAATTCGACCCGCGCGAGATCGTTGCAATCGAGTGGTTCATTCCGACGCCGAGCGGTGCCGAGATCTGGATCGACGATGTTCGCTTCGTAGAAAAATGAACGGCGAACAGAGCGCGACGACGCTCGATCGAGCCGAAATTCGGCACGACCGTCGTTGCGAGGGCCGCTCGTCCATGGTTAGGTCCGGAGCGGCTCCCGTGATCGAGCCGTTGGTCTCATGCGACCCCCGCGTTCCCGATCCGTCTCGCTGCATTTCACGGTTCGTTTCGCCGCCACCCTTCTCGGGTCGGTCAGCCTGTTCGCTCCCGCAGTGGCTGCCGCAGGGCCTCGCGACGAGCAGGCGCTGCGCATGGCCGAGGAGGCGATCAATCAGCACTACCTGAACGAGAAGTACCGGCAGGCAGAACGCGGGCTAAAGAAAGCGTTGCAGCGGTGCGGCCGGCGCGGCTGCTCGAAGGAAGTGATGGGGCGTTTGAACCGCGACCTTGCCATGGTCCAGGTCGCGTTGGGAAAGCCCAAGGAGGCTCGGCGGCGGTTCAAGCGAGCGCTGCGATACGATCCGGACATTCAGCTCGATGCATCCCTCGTGACTCCGGAAGTGGAGGAAGCGTTTCGCGACGCGGGCGGAAATCCACCGCCGGTAGCCACGCCGATGCCGCAGCCGCAGTCCGAGCCGGAGCCGGATAGAGAGAGGGGGATCTTCGATGCAGACGCTGCCGCTACCCAGCAGGAAGAGGACGAAGAGGAAGAGGAGGCTTTCGAGTCGTCTTCGAGAGTCGCAACGTCCATGGACGACGACGAGGAGCCGAACCCGAACGAGCTGCCCGACTTCGAAGAGGAGTCGAGTTGGGACGACGTCGGGGGCAAGCGAAAGAAGAAGCGTGGCGACGATGGGCCTCCGGGCTTCTACTTCTCACTGAACGCGCAGCAGGACGCGCTCTTGGTCCCGGCGGAGCAGTCCATCTGCAACCTGGCGCAAGCGAACCAGTACAACTGCTTCGACCATACCGGTGAGGAGTACGCGGGCCCGATCTGGGATCGGTACGGCAATCAGGTTCCGGGCGGTGTTGCCCTGGCCACGACGCGGGTGATGCTCGGTCTCGACGGGCGCCTCGGTGAAAACGTGCTGCTCGGTGTCCGCCTGGGCTACGCATTTCGGGGGGCGCCCACGCCGAGGAACGGCGACGGCTTCGTCCCGTGGCATGCCGAGCTCCGCCTGGCCTACCACTTCGGCACGGAACCGTTCGCGCGGGGCAAGGTGCGTCCGTTCCTCTCGCTCGGATCCGGGCTCGCGCAGGTCGATTCGCACATTCTGATGGACTACTTCACGAGCGAAACGGCGTATCGCGCGGGGGCCAAGCCCGGGAGGCTGGACGTGTGGCGACGCGTCGGGCGGTTCTTCGTCGCGCCCGGGCTCGGATTGATGATTCCGACCTCGACGTCGTCGGGATTCGCGCTCGAGGTGCGCGGCATGTACCTGTTCGACCGCGAGGCGTACGGCGGCGCGGGGAGCCTGGGTTACGTGATCGGCCTCTAGAGCGACCAGTCGGTGGAATGCGCCGAGTTCGGCGCCAGGGGCGCGGTGCGAGCCGCGCCTGCGACGAAACGTTGCGACGCTTCACGCGGTAAGCCTCGTACGAGGCTCGCGCCGCCGGTTTTCTCCGAGAGGGTTCCGGGGCACGTTCCGCCCGGTGCAGCGCCCATGAGGCACCGGAACGCGAGCGACGGAACGGAGCGCCTCCGTGGGCACGGTGGCCGAGCTGCGTCGTCACCGAATACGAGGACGCCGATCCGTCGAACGGATCGGCGTCCTCGCGTGATGCCGTCTCGATGGTGCCGAGCGACCTAGGTCGTGCACTCGACGACGACGCGGCTGCCGGCGGGCTGATACGGCACGACGTGGCCCGGGATCGGCTTGCCGTCGACCTTGAGCGACGGAGTGGTTCCGCCCGAGTTCTTCACGTGGATCACGTAGGTGGCCCCGCGGCACCGCCGCTCGATCGTAAACTCGGAAATCTCCTTCGGCAGGCACGGCTTGACCACGAGCCCGTCCCACTCCGGGCGCACACCGAGCAGATATTGGCTCACCGCGACGAAGTTCCACGCCGCGGTGCCGGTGAGCCAGCTGTTCTTGGCCTCACCGTGGCGTACGGCGTCCTTGCCCGCGATCATCTGCGCGTAGACGTACGGCTCGAGGCGGTGGATCTCGCTGATGTCCTCGAGGTAGGCCGGCGCGATCTTCTTATAGTACTCGAACGCGCGCTCGGGCCGGCCGACCACGGTCTCGGCGATGATCACCCAGGGATTGTTGTGGCAGAAGATGCCGGCGTTCTCCTTGTAGCCGGGCGGGTACGAGGAAATCTCGCCGAGCTCGATGTGGTACTCCTTGTAGGCGGGGTTCTGGAGCACGATGCCGTAGCGCGTGTCGAGGTGCTCCTTCACCGAGTCGAGCGCTTTGACGGCTTCGCCCGTCTTCACGCCGATGCCGGCCATCACGCAGAAGCCCTGCGGCTCGATGAAGATCTTGCCGTCTTCGCACTCGCGGCTGCCGACCTTGTTGCCGAAGAAGTCGTAGGCTCGCAAAAACCAATCGCCGTCCCAGCCGTGCTCGAGCACGACCTTTTCCATCTTCGCGACCTCGGCGCGCGCGCGGGCGGCCTCGTCGGCGAGCCCCTTGCGCTCGCAGAGCGCCGCGTACTCGGGGCCGATGTAGACGAACATTCCCGCGATGAACACGGACTCCGCCGTGCGCCCCATTCGGTTCTGCGTCGTCTGGTACGACTCGTCGGGCGTCTCCGAGAAGCAATTCAGGTTCAGGCAATCGTTCCAGTCGGCGCGCCCGATGAGCGGGAGCCCGTGCGGCCCGAGGTTGTTGAGCACGTGATCGAAGCTGCGCTTGCAGTGCTCGAGCAGCGTCGCGGTGTCGTTCGGGTCGTTGTCGAAGGGAACGATCTCGTCCAGGATCCCGACGTCGCCCGTCTCCTTGACGTACGCGGAGACGCCGAGGATGAGCCAGAGCGGGTCGTCGTTGAAGCCGCTGCCGATGTCGTGATTGCCGCGTTTGGTGAGCGGTTGATACTGGTGGTACGCGCTCCCGTCGGGAAACTGCGTGGCCGCGATGTCGAGGATGCGCTCGCGCGCACGCTCGGGTACGAGGTGGACGAAGCCGAGCAGATCCTGATTCGAGTCGCGGAAACCCATGCCGCGCCCGATGCCGGTCTCGAAGTACGAGGCCGAGCGCGACATGTTGAAGGTGACCATGCACTGGTACTGATTCCAGACGTTCACCATCCGATCGAGCTTTTCGTCGGGTGACTTCACCTGGTAGCTCGAGAGGAGATTCTGCCAGTACTCGCGCAGTCTCTCGAAGGCGCTCGTCACGGCCTCCGGCGTGGAGAAACGCTCGATGAGCGCGTGCGCGCGGCGCTTGTTGATCACACCGGGCCGCTCCCACTTCTCCTCCTTCGGGTTTTCGACGTACCCGAGCACGAAGACGAGCTTTTTCTCCGCGCCCGGCTCGAGCTCGACCGCGATCGCATGCGATCCGATGGGGTGCCACCCGCTCGCCACCGAGTTGCGCGGCTTGCCTTGCGCGACGACCTCCGGCTCCCCGAACCCGTTGTACGTTCCGAGGAACGTCTCCCGATCGGTGTCGAAGCCGACGAGCGGCTGGTTGACGTGGAAGAAGGCGAAGTGATTGCGCCGCTCGCGGTATTCCGTCTTGTGATAGATGGTGCTGCCTTCGATCTCGACCTCTCCCGTGCTGAAGTTGCGCTGGAAGTTGGTCATGTCGTCCCACGCGTTCCAGAGGCAGAATTCGACGAAGGAGAACAGCGTGAGCGTCTTCTTCTCGGAGCTCTGGTTCCTGAGCGTCACCTGATGGACCTCGCACGTCTCCCCGAGGGGAACGAAGTAGAGGACCTCCGCCGCGACGCCGTTGCGCTCTCCGGTGATGCGCGTGTAGCCGAGCCCGTGCCGGCACTCGAAACGATCGAGCGGACGCTTGACGGGCATGAACGTCGGAGACCAGTAGTCCGAGCCGTCGACGACGTAGTAGTAACGCCCGCCGCTATCCACCGGCACGTTGTTGTAGCGATAGCGGGTGACCCTCCGGAGTCGCGCGTCTCGGTAGAAGCAGTAGCCGCCGCCGAGGTGCGAGACGAGGCCGAAGAAGCTCTCCGTCCCGAGATAGTTGATCCAAGGGTACGGCGTCTTGGGAGTGGTGATGACGTATTCGCGGTTCTGATCGTCGAAATGGCCGAAACGCATGTGAGTTGTTCCGAGATGAGCGGGGCGCTCAGTTTTTCGCCTTTTCATCGAGGAACGCCGCCACCCAGGCGAACGGGGCGTTCCAATTGATGGTGATCTCGTTGACGGACCAGGCTTCGATGTGATCCACGAAGCACTTCTGGGGCACACACCCCTTGAGCCCCGCTGCTTGTGAGTAAGGATCCTCGATACGCGAGTTCGGGCCTCCCGAAACGATGCCGGGTGGCGGCTTGGGGTACGTCGCGACCGCCTGGTGTGCCCAGAAGCGGTGATGCGGGTTCTCGAGCGGGCGCTCGCCGTAGCCGGTGACGTACGATTGGGCGAGGGGATTCCTGCCGAGCAGGTAGTCCATCGCGAGCACGACGCCGTCGAGGTACTTCTTCTGCTTGGCGAAGTCGTACGCCAGAGCGAGCACGAGCGCGTTGTTGAGCACGAACGCGTTCGAGCCCCAGGTGTACCGGCCCTCGCGGTTGGGCGCGACGGGCGTTCGATAGCCCTCCTTGGCCTGCACCGCGAGGTACGCGTCCGCCGTTTCGATCACGCGCCCCCGCATCGTCTTCGCGAGCGCGTCGCTGCGCGCCACGGCGAGCGAGATCATGCCGAGCGCGGCCGTGTCGCGCCAGGTCATCGACGACGGGTGTCCGTCCGTGACCGCGGGGAAGCGCGCGTGGTGCGGCGACGCCTCGAGCGCGCTCTTGTACTCGGGCTTTCCCGTCGTCGCGAAGAGCTCGGCCGCTGCCCAGTAGAACTCGTCCGTGACGTCGTCGTCGTCGTAGGCGCCGCCCCCGTTCGTGTCCTTGGGATCGGCGAGCAGCGACGGGTGCTTCAGCGCGGCGGCGTACGCGCGCTCGGCGGCTTCGAGACAGCGCTTCGAGAACGCCGCGTCGATGGTCCGCCAAATCCGGGCGCACTGCGCACCCGTGGCGGCGAGGTTCAACGTCGCGGCCGTGCTCGGCTCGTGCAAAAAGCGCGGCTGCTTGTCTTCGTGCGGAGCGAGGCCCAGGCCCGTCCACGCCGCGTCGTGCATCTTGTGGTGCACGAGCCCGGCGAGCGGCTGGCCCTCGGGAACCTGCATGCGCAGCAAGAACTCCATTTCCCAGCGCGCTTCGTCGAGCAGATCCGGAACGCGGTTCGCGTTCTCCGGGATGTTCATCGTGCCGTCGGCGAAGACCGCGGGCGAGCCGAACGCGCGCGTGCGCTCGTAGAGGTTGAGCAGGGTCCAGACGGAGATGCCCCCGTTGACGACGTACTTTCCGTGATCCCCGGCGTCGTACCACCCGCCGCTCACGTCGAGGCTGTAAGAGCAGCCGCTGCCGGGTTGGCAGGGAACGCTCTTGTCGCTCTCGTGCCCGGCGGGACGGGCGAGCGCGGGATCTCCCGCGTACGGCATGCGAATCTCGATGCCGCTTCGGTTGTGATAGAAGAAGGCGAGCGCGTCGTACTTGAGCCGCGAATAGAGCTCCGTGCCGACGTCGAACGGATAGCTCGCGTCCGTTCCCACGCGCAGCACGTAGCCGGTTCCCGGCGTGGTGAAGGCGCTGAAATCGACCACGTGCACGTGCTCGCCCGAGGCGGCGTCGTTGCCGAACACCGTGGTCGTGCCGTTGGCCACGGCCTTGCCGCTCGCATCGACGAGCTCCCAGGCGACGGGCTCGGTCGCGCTCGTGCGGACCGTCGCCACTTTGATGCCGCGCGGGAAGTAACCGATCTGATTGACCGCGACCCGCGGGGGCGGCTCGCGCGTGCGCTCCGGAGGCGGCGCAAACTGGGGGTCTTCGAGGCGGACGTCGTCGATGCAGATGCGGTAGGGCAGGGGCGCGGTCGCGATGCTGCCGCCGATGTGGAAGGCGAGCTCGGCGGTCGGATCGTCGTCGCGCATCATCCGGATCGTCGCCGTGTGGTACGCCGGCGTGGGCGTGACGTCGATCACGCGGCCCCAGTACTCGGTATAGGGCGGCCCCGCCATCCCGAGCTTGGGGCGGACCTGCGTCGGCGCCGACGACCAAATCTTGAAGACCAGCGAGTACTGGTGGTCCTTCTGGATCACCATCTCGCGGTGTCGGAACTGAGCGTCCCAGGGGTTCTCCCCCTTCTCGGTGACGGTGACGCAGTACGCGCCATCCGTGACCTCCGCCGAGCCCGCGGCAGGGGCGGTGAAGGACGTCATCCACGGAATGCTCGTGCCCCGCTCGAACGTGGATTCCTTGAGCAGGTTGTTGCCTGCCGGCGGGGGCGGAACGAGCGCCGCGCCGCCCGCGTCTCCGCTGGGCGTGGCGGCTTCGGGCACCGGGCGGCACCCGAGCGAGAGCGAGAGCGCGATCGCCGTCGCGGCGGCGATCGCGCTCCCGTCGGAAAAAAAGGCGGACTCGTCGCGAGCCCGCCGTCCCGTCGTGCGGATTCGAACCGTCACTGGCACCCAGTGAATTGAATTTCGTCGACCCAGATGTCGAAGGGAGCTCCCTTTTCGTTCACCTGGAACTGAATCGAATAGAGCTTCGACTTGTCGATTCCCGCGGTGCGCGGATTGCCCCACCCGGGCAGCTGCTTCATCGAGTCGAACGGGATCGTGAAGTACTGCCACTGGTCGGTGAACGTGAGATCCATGCCGAAGTCGTTGAAGCACTCACTGCACATCCCGCCGTCCGGGTCGGTCGCGACGTCCGGCACCTTGAGACGAACCGCGCCCGTCGAGTTGGGGCCCTTCTTGCCCCAGAACGCGATGCCCCCGTACGCGCTCGCGTCGTACTGACCCTTGGGATCCACGAAGTTCATGCCCATGCCGGCGTACACGATGTCGCCGCCGCCGATCTGCCCCGTCATCCGGGCAGCGTACTTGGTTCCGTTGGCGCCGCCGGCGGTCATGCTGAACGTGCCGCCTTGAGCGCCCGGCATCGGCGTGACGCTGGAGCCGGCCTTGTCGACGAACGTGTACCAGTAGCCGCCGCGGCCCTTGATCACGTTGGTCTGATTGGGGCTATTTTCGCCATCCGAGATCATGCCCTCGCTCGGCGGGCAGGGCTTTCCCGCGGGCGACTGCTGCGCTTCGGGAGAGAGAGGATCCACGCGGGGTTTGCAGCCGAGGGCCGCGAGCAAGCCGAAACCGATCCATACCGAGAACGATCGAAGATATTTCATTGCTACTCCACTGCGGCCCTCGGGGACGCGCGCGCCACCGGGCCAATGAATGAGGACGGGGGGCGTTTGCTTAACCCAAGGGCCCGGGATTTTCTATCCAGAAAGGGGGCAGGTGTGGGGCGCGCGCGGGGAGTTCGAAAAGAGTCTTGCTCAATCGGCAGTGCCTCGGCCGGCGGCCCGAGCGCCGTGACTGCCGCGTCGCTCCATCCGGGCCAGTCCCTCGAACGGGACGCGGATGTGGAACCGTTCTCACATGACGAGGATCGCGCTCGCAACGGACCCCGCAACGCGCGCATGCAGGGCGCGCCCGAAACGCACCCCGCTTCGCGCGCGACGGGTGCGTCGAGGCTGCGGGGCAGGACACTCACCGGCTCCGACATGGATGCACGCCGCCGTTGCGTCGGTTCGGCACTTGGGACAGACTGCCTGCGGGTTTCGGCCCCGCGCCCGCTTACACTTTGCGCATCCAACCGCGCGGCGCGCACCAAGCTTCAAGTCAGAAGGGAACGCGCAGAATGCAGAAGCTCGCTTCGACCAAGGTTCACTTTGCACTCGCAGCGCTGCTCGCTCTGTTCGCCGCCGCGTGCGACGAGGGCGGCTCGGACGATGGCGACACCATGGGCACCGGAGGCACCGGCGGTGGCGGTGGCGGTGGAAACGTCTCGGTTCCGAATGGCGTCGTGATCGCCGACTTCGAAATGGAGTCGGACATGCCCGGCGTCCACACCGGCTACGTGAAGGACGACGCCAAAGGCTGGGAGATTGCCTGGTACACCTACACCGACGGGACGGCTGGCGCGACGATCACCCCGATGGAGAAGGGCACCTTCACCGCGGTTCAGGACGCGCGAGACGGCATGATGACCTGGGTCGGGCAAATGACCGGAAGCGGCTTCGCCACGTGGGGTGCCGGCATGGGCCTCAACATGAAGATCCCGCCGCAGGGCTCGACCGAGCCTCCGGGCAACGTGGATCTTTCGGCGTTCAAGGGTATCGCCTTCTATCTCAAGGCGAACGTGCCCGTTCGCGTGAAGGTTCAGGACGCGCAGACGACTCCGCCGGACGGGGGCGGCACGTGCGACATGGTCAACGGTCAGTGCCACGACAACTTCGGTCTCCAGCTCCCCGCGACCGACGGCGCGTGGACGTACCACGTCGTGCGTTGGGAAGACATGAAGCAGGAAGGCTGGGGTCAGAAGTTCCCGGCCGTGCAGACTACGAACGTCCTTGCCTTCCAGTGGCAGGTCAAGCAAGGCACGACCTTCGACGTCGCGGTTGACGACGTGCGGCTGATTACGGACTGACGCGCGTGGGGCGAAGGCCGTCCCGGGCTCAGCCCCCCGGGACGGCTCCCCCGACCGAAACGCACTTGGGCTGGCCGAAGCTCACGAGCACGAGGCCCGTCGTGCACTCACGGAGGCGCGCCTGCGCGCGCCGCCTTCGTGTCACGAGTTGCCGCTTGCGCGCGCACGGCTTCCGGGCGCGGACGTTGGGGTTGGGCCGCGCGGAGTCGCGGACCCTTCGGATCAGCGGGGCACGGCGACCGGGCGGCCCTGCATGTCGCACGGGAATTGGATCTTGAGATCTCCCGTGGCTTTGAAGGTGTCGCACGCCGTTCCCGTGAGCGTGACGCGGTAGTTGTCGGGTTCGAGCGTCCAGCCGTTGGGATCGTTGTAGGGGACCTGTTGCCCGCTGACCTCGACGACGCCGAGCGCGGGATTGCCGGTCACGACCGCATTCATCTCGACGGTGCACGAGAGCACGCGATTGAGCAGGCCTTGAATCGCGAGCGTGAGCTCGCTCTGGTTCGTCGCCGTGAAGTACTGCGCCTTCCCAGGGCTCGAGGAATACGTGGCCTGGAGCACCGCCGGGAAATCGGGGGGATAGTTCGTGATGCAGTTGAGGTACTGGTACTGCTCGGGCGGCTGCTGCACGGGAAGCCCGAGGCCCGCATTGGCGAGGTCTTGCAGGTGTTGGGTGCCGCAGCGCGCCTGGGCGGCCTCGCACCCCGTGTTGGCCGTGACGATGTCGCCGATCCCCACCACGAAGGTGCCGATGCCCTGCGCCCACGCTTCCTGAACGGCCTTCACGCTCAGATCCTGGCCACATTGGGGATCGAGCGTTCGGCAGGTGTTCGGATTGCCGTCCGTGACGAGCAGGATGTACTTGGGGCCGGGCGGATCGGGGTTGAACTGGGCGAGATCGGCGGCAACACGCGCAATCGCATGGCCCGTCGGCGTCTCCCACTTGAGCCCGGGCATCCAGTCGTCGCCGAGGTCGCGGTACACGGCGTCGATCGCCCCATGGTTCTCGAGAGCGGCGGGAACGCTCTTGATGTCGGCGCACCCCGGCGCGGCCCCCCCCTGCGGCGGGGCCCGGCCTTTTTAAGTCGCGAAACCGCAACGCCCCCTGTTCTCGAGCCGCTTTCTCACGCCCCGGGCCGGGTGCCTCAGCGGCGCATAGAG
>QGUH01000717.1 GCA_003242355.1 Pseudomonadota bacterium | reverse complement strand
GCGGTGAGATCGATTGTCGTGAAAGCCGCACCTGTCGGCCGACTCACAGCTCCGCAGAATCCGGTGCTCCCAACGCTGGCAGCCATGACGGCGCCGCGGGTGCGAGCGGGACCGGGGCGTCGGGAGGTACGTTGGGCAAGGCCGGGAACGGTGGGTTCGGGGATGCGGGCCACGGCGAAGCCGCAGGTACTGCCGGCTCGAGTGGCACGTTCGGCTTCCCATGGGAAAGGGCGAAATCGCCGCTTTGATCTCCGGCGGGGAGGAGCGGCGCGAGCCGCCCCTGCGAAGCCAAAGCGCTTGGTACTTTCTTCACACGCCCCCTTCTTCTGTTCGCGCGGACTCGTGCGTCTCGATTCGGATCACCACCTCGCGGTACCGTGGGACAAACCTTTCGTTCCGTAGCTACCAAGCGTCGCCGGAACATTGGTGTTCCTAACCTCCTGGTGAATTTCGGAAACCCAGCCGCGCTCCGTGCCGAAAGGATGGGAGTGCCTGCTTGATTTCACGACCCCAACCGTTCCATCGTCCCCCTCGGAACGTCATGTCGGCTCCCTTCAAACCCCGGGCCCTCGGAAAAGGGACCATCTCCTCCTTAGGGCGATCCCATCCCCGGGTTTCGCCGCTTGCGCTCGTCCTCCTCGCGGGCGCCATCGCGGGTGCGTGCGGCGAAATCGACTGCAAAGAGAGCCGCACCTGCTCGCCAGTGAATGGCGATGCGCGCGGACAGAGCGACGACCCTTCCCAAGCCGGCGCAGCCGGCTCGCCTGCCTCCGTTGGACCCGAGAGTGATGCACCCGAGGACCCGCCGGAAGAGCCGTCCGACGATGTGCCGAAAAACCAACCCGAAGAAACCGGCGTCTCCCTCGGTGCACCCTGCGACGAAACGGACGAGCTGCGCTGCCCTGCTCCCGGAGCCCCCGAGCTCTGGATCTGTCACAATGGCAAGTGGGCGATTTACACGGAGTGCTACGAAGGCGAGGCGTGCAGCGAAGACGGCCCGCGATGTAGACCGATCACACCTCCGTGCCTCGATCTCGGTCCTGGAGATGCCTTCTGTCACGAAAACGCTCTCCACGTATGCAGTCAAGATCGCACGTACACCACCGTCACCCACTGTAGCGGCACGTGCATCGAGGGTCGTTGCGTCAGCGCACGTGCGGCAATGGCAAGGTCGAGCCGGGCGAGAAGTGCGACGATGGCAACGACGACGATTCCGACGACTGCCCGACGACCTGCCTCGAAGCGACCTGCGGCGACGGCTTTCTCCACGCGGAGAAGGAGGAATGCGACGACGGCAACGACGACGACACCGACGATTGCCCTTCCACCTGCACCGTCGCTCGCTGCGGTGACGGCTTCGTCCACGCCGAACAGGAAGAATGCGACGACGGCAACCAGTCGGACGAAGATGATTGCCTGACCTCGTGCAAAAAACCCGTGTGCGGCAATGGCGTCGTGGAAGGTCGCGAAGAGTGCGACGATGGCAACGAGAACTCGAGCGACGACTGCACCATCCACTGCAAGCAGCCGACTTGCGGCGATGGGTTCGTCCACGTCGAGGACGAGGAGTGCGATGATGGCAACACGACCACTGGCGACGGTTGCTCCGCTTCGTGTCGCTGGGAGATCACCTCCATTCGCCTAGGAAGCCGCCATGGCTGCGCCCTCTTCGAAAACCGAAACCTCCGCTGCTGGGGAGCGAACGACGACGGCCAACTCGGCATCGGCACGACGGATCCGCTACCACTCGGTTCTTCTCTCGTCGCGGCACGCGAAGTTTCGAAGTTCTCTCTCGGAGCCTTCAATACCTGTGCCGTCATTTCGAACCAAGCATATTGCTGGGGCCGCTTCGACCTGTGGGAGGGGCGGTTCCGAGCGATGCTGCCCGCGAAGCTCGATGTCGGATTTCCCGTACACGACGTCAAGAGTGGCACCATGGGGCTCCACGCCTGCTTTTTCGGCGGGGAAATTCCTTCATCGCACCTCAAATGCTGGGGCTTCCTGAATGCACTTGGCTTCGACTCCAGTCTACCCATCGCAGACTACGAAGACCCTTCTACCTATCCACTGTCGGATTTGCCGAGCCCGGTGGTCGAGCTGAGCGCTGGATCCAGGTTCACGTGCGCGGTGTTCTCGGATGATTCGATCCGTTGTTGGGGTTACAACGAGTACGGAAAAGCAGCCCGGGCCGATTGCACCTTCTGCGATACAGCCGGTGACCCAGTGAACCTCGGACAGAACTTTACGCCCCGAGACGTGGCAAGCGGATATCAACACGCCTGCGCTCTCGGCACGTCTGGTTCCGTCAAGTGTTGGGGCGTGAATCGGTATGGAGAGCTCGGCTACGGCGATTCGACGGAGAGAGGACGTGATCCGGCTCTGCTCGGAGATGCGCTCCCAGAAGTCCCGCTCGGCGGCGCTGCGACGGCCATCGCGGTCGGCTGCGACTTTTCCTGTGCCTTGTTGGTGGATGGTACGGTGAAATGTTGGGGACGCGCAATGAATGGCGCCCTTGGTCAACCAGCACTGACGGGCGCCGATCTGCTCAACAACTTGGGAGACGAGCCAGGCGAAGTGGACGAGCTGCCCCCCATCGATCTCGGTCCCGATTCCCGCGTCGTCCAAATCGCCGTTGGTTGTTCCTCTGCCTGCGCGCTGCTCGACACTGACGAAGTCAAGTGCTGGGGATGGAACCGTGACGGCCAGCTCGGCGTTCGGACCGACGATGACATCGTGGGGGATGACCCCCGAGAGATGGGTGCAGCCCTCAAATCCATCGAGTTTCGATGATCTAAGTGCACGGCAAGTCAGATGCGAGAAACCATCCCGGAAGGCGATTGCAGCACGATTGATGCTGAGCCAGGCCTCGCGAGATTGACCGCATTTCATATGCGGTGCACTAGATTGCGTTCACTTCGCTGAAACCCCATTCACGATCTCGTAATGCCTTTGGGTAGGGTTCGCATGTCCGCACGGTCGAATTCTCGTTTCTGGTCGATCCATCCCGGTCGAGCAACATGCCGGTCTTCGCTCCTCGCGCTTGCCGTGGGTGCTCTCATGGTGACCCATCAGCGACGCCGGGGTGACTTCGGCTGGGGGTGGTCGGCAGGCTGGACGCGACTCGGAGGTGACGAGTGGCGGCCGGAAGAAAGATCAAGGACGCGAGCGAGGCGAGGCGGTGTCTGGC
>QGUH01000716.1 GCA_003242355.1 Pseudomonadota bacterium | reverse complement strand
GATCCAGGAGATCGAAGACAAGCTCAAGACCAAGAAGCTCAGCGAAGAGGCGGCGCAGAAGGTCAAGAAAGAGCTCAAGAAGCTCAAGATGATGCATCCGACGAGCGCGGAAGCGACCGTCGTCCGCAACTACATCGACTGGATCTTGAGCTTGCCGTGGGGCGAGAAGACCGAGGAGCGCTTCGACATCAAGGAAGCCGAGCGCATCCTCGACGAGGACCACTACGGCCTCAAGAAGTGCAAGGAGCGCATCGTCGAGTACCTCGCGGTGCAGGCGCTCACCAAGCACCTCAAAGGGCCGATTCTGTGCTTCGTCGGCCCCCCCGGCGTCGGCAAGACGAGCATCGCCAAGAGCATCGCGCGGGCGACGGGGCGCAAGTTCGTGCGCCTGTCACTCGGTGGCGTGCGCGACGAGGCCGAGATTCGTGGGCATCGGCGCACGTACATCGGCGCGCTGCCGGGCAAGATCATCCAGAATCTGAAGAAGGTCGGCTCGAACAATCCGGTGTTCTTGCTCGACGAGATCGACAAGATGAGCACCGATTTCCGCGGCGATCCCGCGGCGGCGCTGCTCGAGGTGCTCGATCCCGAGCAGAACTCGACCTTCAACGATCACTATCTCGATCTCGACTACGACCTGTCCGACGTGATGTTCCTCACCACGGCGAACACGCTCGGGGGCATTCCGTTGCCGCTCCAGGATCGGATGGAGATCATCCAGCTTACGAGCTACACGGAGTTCGAGAAGCTCAACATCGCGCGCCGCTATCTCGTGCCCCGGCAACGCAAGGAATGCGGGCTCGAGGACGTGGAGATCGACATCACCGAGAACGCGTTGCGGACGGTGATTCACCATTACACGCGCGAGGCCGGCGTTCGCTCGCTCGAGCGGGAGGTCGCGAGCTTGTGCCGCAAGTTGGCGCTCCGCGTGCTCAAAGAGGGCAAGGAGCAGAAGTTCGAGATCCGCGGCGCCGACGTGCCGAAGTATCTGGGCGTGCCGCGGTATCGCCTCGGCAAGAAGGACGAGGCGGATCTCATCGGTCTGACGCACGGCCTCAGCGTCTCCGATCACGGCGGCGACATCCTCGATTGCGAGGTGAGCGTGGTCCCCGGCAAGGGCAAGCTCGTGATCACCGGCTTGCTCGAGAAGGGGATGGAGGAGAGCGCTCAGGCGGCGATGAGCTACATCCGCTCGCGCGCCGCGGCGCTGAAGCTCGAGAGCGACTTCTACCAGAAGGTCGACGTGCACGTGCACTTCCCGGACTTCGTCCGGAAAGACGGGCCGAGCGCCGGTGTGACGATGGCGACGAGCATCGCGAGCGCGCTCACGCGCGTGCCGGTGCGCTCGGATCTCGCCATGACCGGCGAGATCACGCTCCGCGGCCGCGTCATGCCGATTGGCGGCCTCAAGGAGAAGCTGCTCGCGGCGCACCGCAATCAGATCCAAACGGTGTTGATCCCGAAGGAGAACCGAAAGGATCTGAAGGAGATCCCGCGTCGGGTGCTCGCGGCGATGCGCATCGTGCTCGTCGATCACATGGACGACGTGTTGCGTGAGGCGCTCTGCTTCGAAGATCCCGAGGCGTTGTTCGGCCCGCGACGGCTCGTGCTCGAGTACCGAAACGGCGAGCTCATCGAAGGAGACGAGCCGCGCGCGATCCGTCCGTCCCGACCACCGCCCGCAGCGCCCGGCGAGCCGCCACCCGGCCCCCCGCCGGAGCAACCGGGGCTTTCCTGAGAGATCAGCGACCCATTGCAGCGGGCTCGGCGACGGTGCCGAGCCCGTGTTGCATGAGTGCCGGGATGCTCGAGCGAGCGCAGCACGCTTGAGCTCGATAGACGCGACGGCGCGCTCCGCGACTCGAGCTGAGCCTCGAAGGAGCATGCGGCGGCTCAGTCGGCGAACGCGTCTCCGTCGGGTCCCCGTCTCGAGCAGATGCTCGAAGGGTGCGTGTCGTTTCAGTCGGCGAACGTGCCGCCGTCGTAGCCGAAGAGGTGCGGCTCGACGCTCGTGAACTCGAGGTAGATGCGGTTTTGGGGCACGCCCGTGCCCTCGGAGAGCAGGCGACAGAGCGTCGTGCTCAGGCGCTGCGTGGTTTCGGGCGTGAGCGTGCCGACGTTCTTGATGGCGGCATAACACGCAGGCTCGGTGGTCGCCGCGAAGGTCATCCGCGTCTCGGGCAGAAGGCACGTCATCACGTAGGCCTCGGGCTTGCCGAGCTCGCTGGCGAGCGCTGAGGAGAGCCGCTTCAGCAACGTCGCGGATTGCTCGGGACCGAGGCGCGCGGAGGAGGTGTACACGGTGATGAGCGGCATACGAACAGGGTATCACGAAGCTCCGAGCGCGCTCTCGTCGGCATGCTCTCGAATCACCTTCGCGTCAGCGTGAAACGCGGAGTGCCGCGGGCATCCTGCCGCGGGAACGCAAGAGTGCCTCGCCTTTGCGAACGTGCCCCTGGCGTTCCAGCGCGACGCAATCGCGCGGATTCTTCACACGATGAAATTACGGACCCACGAAGCAATAGATTTTCCCGGCGCCGCCTCCGGGCTGGGTGTTGCCGCATTGTCCGGTGTGGGATCCGGTCCAGCGGGAATACGGCGGATTCGAGTTCATGTTCGGACCGAGGCCGTCGGAATGCCCGACCTGCGAGTTGCCGGACGTGGACGTCCAGTCCCCGCACGTCAGGCCCGTCGCGACCGTCCCGTCTTCGAGGGTTCCGGTGAGAATGTCGTGTTGGTTCGGAGTCGGTGAGCCCGCCCACTGCCCGTTGATGCGATTGCCGAGCTCGTCGAGGAAAAGCTCCGCGTCCCCGGTGCGTTGGTGGAGCTCGTCCTTGTTCGTCGCGAGCAGCGCCCCTTTCGAGTTGTAATAGGGTCCCGGGCCGATGCGGTCGCGGGCGTGCACGACCGGGTTCTCGGTGCTCAGGTACGCGCGCCAGGTTTTGTCTCCGTGACCCACGGCAGCGGCGAGCGCTTGGCAGCGCGCGTCCGCGCCCTCGAGGCCGCCGAGATCGCCCGTCGGGCTCGTATCGCTGGTGACGAAGAAGCTCATCATCGGGTGAGCGCCCTCGACGTCGTCGGGGCCGCCGCTGCCTCCCGTGCCCGCGGTTCCCGCCGTTCCCGCGTTCGTTCCCCCTTCCCCCCCGGCCCCCGTCCCGCCCGCACCCCCCACCCCCCCGCCTCTCCCC
>QGUH01000715.1 GCA_003242355.1 Pseudomonadota bacterium | reverse complement strand
TTGGGCTTGGAAATGTTTATAAGAGACAGCCCCACTGGAAAGGATGGTCGTAGACGAACTCACCCGGTTTCGAGTACTCGCCGTACCGCTCCGTCTCGGCTCGGATCGGCCGCACCATCTGCGAGTGACAGTTGTAGCAACCCTCCGCGATGTAAATGTCGCGGCCGAGCACCTCGAGCGGCGTGTACGGCTCGACGCTCGAGATGGTGGGGACGTTCGAGCGAATCAGGAAGGTCGGCAGGATTTCGAACAACGAGGCGACGCTCACGGCCACGACGACCCACACCGTGAACACGAGCGGCTTGCGTTCCCACGCGCGGTGCCAGCCCGCGGCGGCGAAGTGACGGATGCGGTAGGCGAGGTGCGCCATCGTGGCGTGGCGCGGAATGACCAGGGGCGGACCGGGCTCCGCAGGGCCCACGAGCGGCGCTGCTTCGATGGTCTGCTCGGCATAGCTCTTCGGGCGCGAACGCCACGTCTGAATCAGATTGAACAGGCCGAGGAACACTCCCACGAGGAACATCGCGCCGCCGAGCGCCCGCACCCAGTACATCGGCAGGATGCGCACGACCGTTTCGATGAAGTCGGGGTAGGCGAGGCGACCGGTCTCGTCGAACGCGCGCCACATGAGCCCTTGCGTGACGCCGGCCACGTACATCGACACGATGTAGAGCAGGATTCCGAGGCTTCCGATCCAGAAGTGCACTTCGGCCAGGCGCTTGGACCAGAGCTGGGTCTGGAAGATGCGCGGCGCGAGCCAGTAGAGCATGCCGAACGTCATGAAGGCGTTCCAGCCGAGCGCGCCGCTGTGCACGTGGGCAATCGTCCAGTCCGTGTAGTGCGAGAGGGCGTTGACGCTCTTGATGGAGAGCATCGGCCCCTCGAACGTCGACATCCCGTAGAACGTGATGCCCACGACGAAGAACTTGAGCACGGGGTCTTGAGGCACCTTGTGCCAGGCGCCACGCAACGTGAGCAGGCCGTTGATCATGCCGCCCCACGAAGGCATCCACAGCATGACGCTGAACAACATGCCGAGCGTGGAGGCCCACTCGGGAAGCGCCGTGTAGTGCAGGTGGTGCGGCCCGGCCCAGATGTAGATGAAGACCAGCGACCAGAAGTGCAGAATCGAGAGGCGATACGAGAAGACGGGGCGGTTCGCTGCCTTCGGCAGGAAGTAGTACATCAAGCCCAGGAAGGGCGTGGTCAGGAAGAACGCGACCGCGTTGTGGCCGTACCACCACTGCATGAAGGCGTCCTGCACGCCGGCATACAGCGGGTAGCTCTTGAACAGCCCCGAGGGGACGACGAGGTTGTTGAAGACGTGCAGGATCGCGACGGTGACGATCGTCGCGATGTAGAACCAGATGGCGACGTAGATGTGGCGTTCGCGGCGCTTGGCGATCGTTCCGAAGAAGTTGATCGCGAAGGCGATCCAGACGACGGCGATGGCCACGTCGATGGGCCACTCGAGCTCCGCATACTCCTTGGACTGCGTGATCCCGAGGGGCAGCGTGATGGCGGCGGCGACGATGATGGCCTGCCAGCCCCAGAAGTGGAATCGGCTCAGCCGATCGCTCCACATCCGCGCCTTCAAGAGGCGCTGGCTCGAGTAGTAGACTGCCGCGAAGACGGCGTTACCGGCGAAGGCGAAGATCGCCGCGTTCGTGTGCAGTGGACGGAGCCGTCCGAACGTGAGCTCGGGCAACCCCAGGTTGAGGCTCGGGACGACCAGCATCAGGGCGAGCCACAGGCCCGCCGTCATCGCGACTGCACCCCAGAAGGCAGTGGCGAGCGCGAACTTGCGGACGATGCCGTCGTCGAACGAAACGGTGGTCGCGGACGCTTGCATTCGCGGCGACCGAGTTCAAGAGCCGTGCCGCGACCGGTGTGACCGGAAACTTGCCGTTTCGAGGCAGAATCGCTGGCATACGCGGTAGACGGCGAGCCGGCAGCGCGCAGGCGTTGCGCTCGTTCGCGAGCCGCGGCAAGGCTTGCGCGGGTCGGCGAGGCGCGGCGACGCTCGCGCAAAGTCAGCGAGCGGGCCGTCTCGTCTCGGCGATCTGGGAGATGACGCGGCTCACCGCGTCGAGGTCGTGCCCACCTCGGGCCACGACGTCGGGGGCGAGCGGCGGCTCGTAGCCGATGTCGGCTCCCGGCAGGGCGCTCACCCTGCCGGCAGCGCTCGCCGCGTACAACCCTTTCGCGTCGCGGGCTCGGCACTCTTCCGGCGGCACGTCGACGAAGACTTCGATCCAGCGCTCGACGCGTCGGCGAGCGCGGTCGCGATAGGCGCGGCGGTGGGCGGTCGCTGGGACGACGACGATGAGCCCCTGCGCCTCGAGCAACGCGGCGAGGCGCGCGAGCGTGTCGTAGAAATGGTCGCGCGCGATTTCGTCGTAGCCCGGCGCGGGCACGAGCGCCGCGCGCACCGCGTCGCTGTCGAGCACGCAGCTCGCGACGCCGAGCGTGACGAGCTGCTCGCGCAAGTGGGCAGCGAACGTCGACTTGCCGGACGAGGGAAGTCCCGTGATCCAGATCACGACGCCGCGGCTCATCGCAGGAGCGCCTCGGCGTCGGAGAGATCGAGCCTTCCCGCGCGCAGCGTGGATTCGACGAAGCCGAGCAGCCGATCGCGGTGCACTTCGGAGACGTCCGGGTACCAGCGCGGGCTCGCGAGCACCAGAGCGCGCCAGGCGAGGTACGGCGGCGCGACCTCGAGCAGCTCCGGATCGGGGCGCGCGCCGAAGTACTCGCCGAAGAACGCGCGGAACAGGTGCAAGAACGCAGGCCGGGCCGCGCGAGGCGAGATCAGCCCGAAGAAGAGGTAGTTGATCGCCAGGCAGATCACGTCGTCGGCGGGATCGCCGAGACAGCCCCGGCTGGCGTCGAGCGCGGTGAGTTGGTCGTGCTCGTCGAAGACGAGGTTCCAAGGGTGGTAATCGCCGTGCACGCGCGTCAGACGGCGCGTGTGGGCGCGCAGGCGCGGGCGATAGTCGAGCGCGAGCCGTTCGATGCGGTCGAGCCGCTCCGCGGGGGCGCCGGGGGTGTTCGGGGGATAGCCGTCGACGATGCCGAAAATGCCCTCGCCACTACCGAACAGATCGCGCACCGCGCGCCGATGCGCGACCGCATCGTCCCGCCGCTTCGCGTGGAGCTCGGCCAAGTGCCCGGCGAGCGTGGTCACGCG
>QGUH01000714.1 GCA_003242355.1 Pseudomonadota bacterium | reverse complement strand
TGGACTGGGGTGTTTGGGGGGGTGCGGGGTTCTCGTGGCGCGGGGAGTGACCCATCAGCGACGCCGGGGTGACTTCGGCTGGGGGGGGGCGGCAGGCTGGACGCGACTCGGAGGTGACGAGTGGCGGCCGGAAGAAAGTGCGGACAGGGCCCGTTGTTGGCGGACGTGCGGGGTGTCGGATTTGGCGAGAGTGCGGACAAGGCCCGTTGTTGGCGGACGTGCGGGTATCGAGCGCGGCGAGAGACAGGCACGTGCCTGCGGGTGTGGGCATCTCGCGCGGCGAGAGTGCGGACGAGGCCCGTTGTTGGCGGACGTGCGGGTATCGAGCGCGGCGAGAGACAGGAACGTGTCCGCGGGTGCCGGCATCTCGCGCGCGAGAGTGCGGACAAGGCCCGTTGTTGGCGGACGTGCGGGTATCGAGCGCGGCGAGAGACAGGCACGTGCCTGCGGGTGTGGGACCATCGAGCTCCGTGAAGAGGGTGGACAAACACCGTCCACGCGGCATTCTCCACGGGGCGGAGATGAGGGAGTAGACCTCGAACCCGATCGAATCGGTTAATGCAAGGACACCGACCAGTCCGACGGATCGGCGAGCGAGCCTCGCTCGGTGCATCGGTCGTGGCGGACGCTTCGCCGCGTTCTCAACCGCTGCACCACCGTCACTTAGCAGGAAAGTCCCGGGCCCGCTTTGCCGAACAGTTCGAGGCGGAAGCACCCAAACTCGACGCAGCACCCCACGTGGGAGCTCTGCGTGGCGGTGGCGTCGGCGCGGCCCCATTACTACATCGTTCTCGGGTGGTGGTGTTCGGCCCGAAGGCACGCGGGGCCTGCGTCGGCCGAACCGAGCTCGACGCGGCAGGCTCACACGGAGTTCTCTCCGTTAGTGGTGGATGCTTCGCTGAACTCTTGGCGCTGTGGCTATCGTCGCGCTTTGCGAGGAAGGGTTTCGGGCTCGCCGTGCCGAACAGAGTTCGGGCAGAGCCCCCAAGCTCGACGCAGCAGCCCCACGTGGGAGTCTGCGTCGCGGTGGCGTCGGCGCGGCTCGCCCCATGACCACCGTTTACGGTGGTCGTGTTTGGCCGGCTCGCGCGGCCTGCGTCGGCCGAACCGAGCTCGACGCGGCAGGCTCACACAGGGTGCTCTGCTTTGAGGCGGCGCGTGGCTCCGCTGACGGTAGCCCTACGGGGGTGCCGAGTATCGCACTGACTTTTCGAGCGGCTCGCTCGATTGGCGCAGCGTCAGCACGCCTTGCTGCGTTGAAGCACGCGCCCACCCCGGCCGCGCTTCACAGGAAGGTTGCGGCGCTCATTTCGGCAGAACTCAATTCGAGGCAGAGGCGCTATACGACGGCTCTCCCCAGGAGCGGCCCGACGCTTCGCCGCAGTCTTGACCCGTCATCCATCAGGGTGAGGGACGCGCAAAGAAACATCAGCGAAGATAGCACATCTTCTTGACAGCTTTCAGTGGAGCGGTGTCCGAGCGGGCGAGGGTGCTCTCTGAAATGGGCTGTTTCGGCCACTGAATCGCGCGCAGGCACGTTCTTTCGTGAGAGAACGCCTCGCGCGGCGACCGGCCCGCAAAAGGCGCGTTTACGGGGCAGGGCGCGGCTTGCGAAACCCAGGTGTATGCTGCGCTCATGCAAGCGGGAGTTTGGGTCGAGCACGGGGACCTTCCGATCCGGGCCGTTCGTCGTATCAGGTTTCGGTCACGGTGTGCGAACGGTGCCGCTGGGCGGTGCAGCATGGGGCCGGAGCCGAAGTGGAGCTTCCTCCCCAGGTCGTCGGGATGATCCTGTGCGACGCGCAGTTCGTCGGAAGCGTTCCGACGAGAGTGACTGCCGAAGAGTTCGACAATCCCGCGGATCCCAAGGGGGCATCTGGCCGCACCACCGGAGATCTTGTCGAATCGACATCATGCCGGCACCGCGAGAACCACGAGCCGGCGTCTGGCGGCGCGCGCGCCGGGGACGTCGGCGGCGCGAGAGCGCCTCGACACGGTGGAGCAGGAGCCTGCCATCATCAAGGTGCTCAGTCAGTCCAAGAGCAGCTGCCGTCCGAGCCACCATCGGTGCAAGGGCGTCAAGGGAATGGCGGCCACGCTGGCGAGCGCGAGAGGCAGCCAGGAAATTGGCATTCGGGTCGAGACCGGCAGTCGCGCGTGCCGAGGGTCGACGCGACCGGCTCGAATCGCGAGCCGCAGGCAACCCACGTGGTTCCGCTGGGGGCGCGTTCGGATTCGGAGACTCCTGAAACGGAGGCACGGCCCATGACCTGCGGGGCGGTCACACCGACTCATGGACAGCGACCCACGCACGAGTGGCAGCGGACCGACGTGGTGCCGCTGGGTGCGCGTTCGGAGTCGAAGGCTCGAGTGACGATGCACCGGTCATTGAAGACAGGCACGAGCATGCAGTCACCGACCGACCAACGGCGACCCACGCACGCGGTGCAGGGGCCCCACGTGGGGCGACTGCCTCCCCAAGTCGTGCGGCGGAGTTCTGCGTCGGCCACGGGAGCTGCAATGGCGGTCTCCCTGCCCAAGGCTACGCAGAGTATTCCTCCTGCGGTGCGGCGCCACGTCTTTCATCGCGATCGCGGGCGCTGTGTCGTGCCGGGTTGCACGTTCGGAGGCTTTCTGGATGCCCACCATCTGTGTCCGCGGGCGGAAGGCGGGACGCACGACACGAAGAATCTCGTCATGTTGTGCGGGAACCACCATATCGACCTGCACCTCGGTCGAATATCGATCGAGGGAAACCCGTCAACGAAGCTCGAATTCCTGCGCGCAGACGGGAGCAAGTATACGGAGCCACCCTCCGCGCGCACGGTAGCGGCGAGCGAGCAAGTGTTTGGGGCTCTGCGCAATCTCGGGTTTTCGGAGCGAGTCGAGACACGCTGTCGGGCGTGTGCTCGAAAGGTCCGAGACGCACTGCCCGAAGGCGCTGCTGCGCACCGCGCTCGAGTTGCTGACCACACAATTCGCCTGAAGTCTGCGTGTCGGCCACGCACGGCGGACCAAACACCCAACAGTGGGCGCGCGACGAAAGCGCCGACACGCACCGGTGGGCCCGCACGGCGGACGGGCCTGCACGGCGGACCAAACACCCAACAGTGGGCGCAGTGGGCGCGCGACGAAAGCGCTGACACGCACCGATGGGCCCGCACGGCGGACGGCCGCACGGCGGGACAGGC